>CAZHYA010000156.1:0-6340 GCA_964536525.1 uncultured Bacteroidales bacterium
GCTTTCAGGTGCATTCAGGCAGATTGTAGAAAAGGAAAAGGAACTCAGGACCATCGACCCCATGAGCCCGGTGGTCAGCCACCGCTGGTTCCCGGCAGCCAATATCGATTATTACCTGGCCAGCCCGCTGGGCATAAAAGTGCTGGGCCTGGGCAGCCTTGATGCTTTGCACAAATACGCCTGGATCACACAGGATCGGGGAGCTTTCATCCTGGGCATGGATGCATGGTATATCACCGTGAGCCGCGACTTCAAAGACCCTGTGGCCATGTATGGCCCCTATTTTAACGAAGTTGAACTGGCATATACCATCCCCATCACACGCAACGGCAAGCAGGTGATGAATGCTTTCGTGTATTACCTGAAGGATATGAAAGAAGTGCCGCCAAATACCGGGCAATAGACGATAGGCGGCAGGCGATAAACAATAGTCACTCTGCTCACTCTAGTCACTTTATGAACTTGTAATTCGCAAAGTCACACCTTCACCCAACCCCAGGATCCCCTTTCCCTCCTTCCTTCTTCCATATTCCTTCTTCCATATTCCATATTCCATCTTCCATTATCCCTTTCCCATTTTCCCTATCTTTGTTCCATGGAATCCAAACGACAACAACGTATTGCCAGGCTATTGCAAAAGGACCTGGGCGAGATCTTCCAGAAGGAGGCCGGGCATATTGTAGGGAAATCACTGGTTACGGTTACCAAGGTGCATGTAACCAGCGACCTGGGCATCCTTCGTGCCTACCTCAGCCTTTTTGCCACCGACGACAAACCCGGCTTGCTGGAAAATATACGCAAACATAAAAACGAGATCAAATACAAGCTGGGTAACCGCATCCGGCAGCAGTTGCGCGCTGTTCCTGAGCTTGAATTCTATGAGGATGATTCGCTCGATTATATCGAGAATATCGAGAATCTGCTGAAATAGAGAAAGTACGACGTATAATTTCCGATGCTTGACCGAAGTTTGTAATTTTAAGGCCTTACAATTCAGAATATAAGCTTGAACCTGCCCCTCCATATTGCACGCCGGTACCTGGTTTCCAGGAAATCGCATAACATCATCAACATCATATCAGGCATATCGGTGACGGGCATTACCGTTGGCACCATGGCGCTGATCGTGGTGCTCTCGGTATTCAACGGCTTTGAATCGCTGGTGTCGTCATTGTATAACTCCTTCAATCCCGACCTGGAGATCACGGTTAAGAAAGGCAAGACCTTCAGCCCGGCCCTGGTGAATGCCGACAGCATACGTGAGATCCCGGGTGTGCTTCATATCACTGAGGTGGTGGAAGAAAATGCCCTGCTGAAGAACGGCTCGCGGCAATTTATTGCCCGAATAAAAGGAGTGGATGAAAATTTCACGCTCATGACGTCTGTCGATTCGGCCATCATCGACGGCCGGTATTCCCTCGAAAAGGGGACGCAGGCCTGTGGGGTTTTTGGCGCCGGGGTGTCGTATCACCTGGGCGTGTTCCCGTCAGACTTTGCCGAACCTGTGGCCATATATGTGCCAAGCCGCACCGGCAGCTTTAAGCCGGGCCTCGAACAGCCGTTCAACCAGGGAAATGTGATCCCGGCGGGAGTGTTTTCCATACAGCAGGAATTTGATGTAAGCATAGTGCTGGTCCCGCTGTGGTTTGCCCGCGAGCTGCTTGAATACAGCGATGAGGTTACCGCCCTGGAGATAGGGCTCGCCCCCGGTGCCGACGAAAGAAAAGTTAAAGCAGCCATCACGGCGATTGCCGGTGATGATTATCATGTTAAAGACCGATATGAACAGGAAGAACTGCTCTACAAGATCATGAACGCCGAAAAATGGATCATCTTCCTCATCCTGGCTTTCATCCTTATGATCGCCACCTTCAACGTCATCGGCTCTCTTTCCATGCTCATCATCGACAAGCAAAAAGATATTGCCGTGCTGCACAGCATGGGTGCCGGCCATAAACTGATCAAGAGGATATTTCTTTTTGAAGGCATGCTGATATCGATGAGCGGCGCCATCGCAGGCCTGCTGCTGGGAGGGCTGCTTTGCTGGATACAACAGGAATTCGGGATCATCAGGCTGGGAGAAGGCGATGGGCTCTTCATCATCGATGCTTACCCCGTGCTCATCAAAGGGGTCGATTTCATTTACGTTTTTATTACGGTATTTGTGATCGGGTACTTTGCAGCCTGGCTGCCGGTGAAAAGGATATCGGGAAAATTCCTGAACCAACGCCTGGCATAGGCCGGTTGGGGAGAATAAATACGCGGTCGTGATAAGTGTCAGGCATTAATTCCAAACAACAGACAACCACCGAACCCTGAAATGGTCTGCATATATATAATAATCAATATCTGTTCTGAAATAAGGAAGTTTGCATACCTTTGTTCGTCTGAATAATAATATTGTCCATTACAAGCTTATAAACAATGAGAAAAATGATAATCCAGAATGCTTACGGACGGCTCGCACTGTCCATGCTTGCCATGATGTTGATCTTTTCTGTTTCTGCCAGGGATATCGTGCTGAAAGAGAACGGCAAAACCGGCATAGAGGTGAAGGCCAACACCTATCAGAAGCTTCATTTCAGCAACTCGCTCGACATGCTGAAAGCTTTTAAGGTCGACACGGAATCGGGTATATTCAGCGAACTGGCGGTGAGAGGTTACTCGGCAACAGCCGTCATTGGTGCTCCCAAGCTGCCCGTGAACCGGAAACTTATTGAAATACCTTTTGGCGCCACGGTTTCAGTCAAGATCCTTGATTATGAGGTCGTGGAATATGAGCTTGCAACGCTTGGCATACACTTTCCGCTGATGCCTGCCCAGCCGCCTGCTCCCAAGGATGGTTCATATGTTCCTTTTGAATACGATGCTGCCGCTTATGCGTTGGATGCCTATACAGACAACGCGCTTGTCTCCGTGGAGGTATTGGGCGTGATGCGAGGATTGCGGGTCGCCAGGCTCGACATTGCCCCTGTGCAGTACAATCCCGTTACGGGAATGATCCGGGTCTATACCGGCATTGAGGCAGAGGTGATCTTCGAAGGTGCCGACGTGCCGCTCACCCTCGAGAACAAGATGAAGAACCAGGCCCCCTATTTCCGGTCGGCCGGGAAGAGCCTGCTCAACTATAAATACGAACAGCAGGCAACCAGGGATACCATCACCAGGTATCCCGTGAAGTTCGTGATCGTTTCGGACCGCATGTTCGAAGCACAGCTCCAGCCCTACATCGAATGGAAGACCATGAAGGGTTTTACCGTGGTTGAGGCTTACACCGACGAACCAGCCGTTGGCAACACCACCAACTCCATCAAGACATATCTCCAGGGCCTTTATGATGCCGGCACCCCTGACGATCCTTCACCTTCGTTCGTGCTTTTCGTGGGCGATGTGGCACAGATCCCGGCCTGGAATGGCAATGCCGGATGGCATGTCACCGACCTGAGGTATGTGGAATATACCGGTGATGATTTTCCTGAAGTGTATTACGGCAGGTGGTCGGCCACCAACCCTTCCGAGTTGCAGCCCCAGATCGACAAGACCCTGCAATACGAGCAATACACCATGCCCGACCCTTCCTATCTCGACGAAGTGGTGATGGTGGCAGGCATGGACAGCGGCCATGGTAACGACTGGGCCAATGGCCAGATCAACTATGGCACCGAGAACTATTTCAACCTGGCCCACGGCCTTACCTCCCACACCTACCTCTATCCGCAATCAGGCAGTCATTCAGCAGATATCATCCAGAATGTGAGCGATGGCGTCTCTTATGGCAACTATACTGCCCATTGCTCGGCCAACGGCTGGGCCGACCCATCCTTCACCATTTCCGATGTTGCCGGCCTCCAAAACCAGGATGAGTACGGTGTGCTTGTAGGCAATTGCTGCTCTTCGAACGAATTCGACAGCTACTGCTTCGGTGAGGCTTTGCTGCGTGCAGAAAACAAAGGTGCCGTGGGATATATCGGCGGCACCAACAGTACCTACTGGGATGAGGACTACTATTTCGGTGTTGGCGTTGGCGCCATCTCCGAAGACCCGCCGGCTTACGAAGAAACCACGCTTGGATTCTACGATCGTGCCTTTCACGATCATGGCGAGCCCTGGGAAGACTGGTACACCACCACCTACCAGATGATCTTTGCAGGAAACCTGGCCGTGACGGAGGGCTCCCCCTCGATGGCCGAATATTACTGGGAGATATACAGCGTGATGGGCGACCCTTCGCTGATGTGCTATTTTGGCGTGCCCGACCCGCTCACCGTCAGCCATGATCCGCTCATCCCCATGGGGGCCACCTCCTTCACAGTAAATACCGAACCATACGCTTATGTTGCACTTTCGATGGACGGTGTGCTCTATGGTGCTGCCCTGGCCGACGCCACGGGCGTTGCCCTGCTTACCCTCGACCCCATGACCACGCCGGGCGAAGCTGATGTGGTGGCCACAAAACAGAACTTCCAGCCATACATCGGCACCGTGCTGGTGAACAACCCCGCCGGACCATATATCGCCATGTCGTACTATGTGATCCAGGACCCGACCGGGAACGATAACGGACAGGCCGATTACGGTGAAACGATCAGCCTCGATGTGCTGCTCGAAAACCTGGGCGGCGACGATGCATCCGACGTTACCGGTGTACTCTCCTCTGCGGATGAGTACATCACGATTACCGACGACTTTGCCGAATGGGGACTGATCCCAGCGGGAGAAACCTCCATGCAATTCGATGCCTTTGCCTTCGACGTGGATGCCATGATCCCCGACCAGCACATTGCTGCTTTTCAGCTCGACATCAGCGGAACCGGGAAGGAAGAATGGCAGTCGACTTTCAGCATCGTACTCCATGCTCCTGTAATGGGAACGGGCACGGTGAGCGTAGATGATACCCAATCGGGTAATGGCAACGGCAGGCTCGATCCGGGCGAAACCGCCGATATCATTGTCCCTGTTGAAAACAACGGCCATTGCGATGCCGTTAACGCCCTGGCTAGCCTCAGCAGCACAAGCGGCGATATCGTGATCAACACCGGAACGGCAAATATCAGCAACATTGCCGCAGGGGGTGAAGAAGATGCGGTCTTCAACGTGACTGTCGACGACGGCATCGATCCAGGCACTTCCATAAGCTTCGAATTCAATGTCGAGGCGGAAGGCTATATGGCCGACCTCGATTTCTTCCTGGTCGCCGGACAGATCCCTGTCCTGATCCTTGATTTCGATGTCAACTTCAGCTCCGGACTGGAAATGAACAATTGCCTGTCGAACCTCAGCGTGGGGGCCGATTATGCCACCAGCATGCCCGACAACCTGCAATTGTACTCCTCGGTATTTGTATGCCTCGGGATATACAGCTCCAATCATTCGCTGAGCGCAACGGAAGGACAACTGCTTGCCGATTACCTCGACGGTGGCGGCAACCTCTACATGGAAGGTGGCGACACCTGGTTCTATGATGAGCCCACGGCCGTTCATCCCATGTTCGGCATCACCGGACAGGAAGATGGAAGCGATGACCTGGGGACCATCCTGGGACAGGAAGGGACCTTCACGGAGGGAATGAGCTTTTCATACAGCGGTGAGAATAACTGGATCGACCATATCGCACCCAACGGGAGTGCATTCCTGATCTTCGAAAACCAGTCGCCCGTGTATGGTACGGGAGTGGCCAACATTGGCGAAACCTACCGGACCATCGGGTGCTCGCATGAGTTTGGCGGCATCGACAACGGTGCCTTCACACAGGATTACCTGATGTACAAATACCTGGAATTTTTCGGCATTGATGCCACCTGGGTAGGCGTAGATGAGATGAACCTCAGCGAACGGATGATCAGCATCTACCCGAACCCGGCCAGGCAATCGGTCAACGTATTCGTGACCGTGGAAAAGCCGGGCCCGCTCAGCATTTCGGTATTCAACAACACCGGGCAGGAAATCAGAAGGCTTGCCGACAACCGTCAGCTTGATGAGGGCACACACCTCTTTGGCCTGGATGTTTCGAACCTGCCGGGAGGGGTGTACCACTGTGTGCTGACCTCCGGACAGGAACGGATAAGCAGTAAACTCGTTGTGATCAGGTAATCATTAAACCACTATAACCATATGAAAAAGTTTTATTTCTTCATCCTCATCATCCTGTCAGGGCTTTCCAGTGCGATTGCCTACGATGGTTATGAGGTTAGTTTCGACCAGGCTGCCGACGCTTACCGCCTCACATTCAGCCTTGATGATATTTCGTTCTCGGAAACCACTGTAGACGGGCAGGTTTTCTCCATCATCGGGTTCGAGGGATCGGTATTCACCATGAAAGCCGGCTTTGCCCGCCTGCCTT
>CAZHYA010000157.1:0-6333 GCA_964536525.1 uncultured Bacteroidales bacterium
CTATTTCAAGTAAGTGGGAAAAAAAATATTTCTCAATATTTAATCAATGAATTGATTTGTATAGAGGTGGTGTCGCCGATGGTCACCTGCCGCTCCTGCATGGCTTCAAGCAATGCACTCTGAACCTTGGCAGGTGATCGGTTGATCTCGTCGGCAAGGATGAAGTTGGCGAAAATGGGACCCTTACGCACCACAAACTCCTCCTTCTTCTGGCTGTATATCAATGTGCCCAGCAGGTCGGCAGGCAACAGGTCGGGCGTGAATTGTATCCTGCTGAATTTTGCTTCAATGGATTGAGCCAGCGACTTGATCGCAAGGGTCTTGGCCAGCCCGGGAACGCCTTCAAGCAGGATGTGGCCGTTCGATAGCAACCCGATCATCAACCGCTCCACCATCTGCTTCTGGCCGATGATCACCTTATGCATTTCCATATTCAGCATGTCGACGAATGCACTTTCCTGCTGGATGCGGTCGTTGAGTGCCTTAATATCAGTTTCCATCATGTTATTGTTGTTGTTTAATTTGCAAACGCAAAAATAAAAGATGATGTTTCAACACCCCGGTTGTATGGTGTTAAATAATGTTAAATGCCCCGTTAATATTTGTTAAGGCGATAGGCTATAGGCGATAGGCGATGGGCGATGGGCGATGGGCGGTAAGTTTTAAGTTCAGACTTCAGATTTCAGAGTTCAGAGTTCAGATTTCGTTATCCGCCTCGCTCCCCAGCCCTTCCCTGATCTCCAGCAACTGCTTCCGTATGCGGGTGAGGGAATCGATCACTTCTGCTTTTTTGTCGATGCCTTCAGGGTTTTTCTTCAGGAAATCATTCGCCCCCCTGAGGGTGTATCCCCGTTCTTTCACAAGGTGGTGGATAAGACGGAAGTGCCTGATGTCGTCAGGGGTGAAGAGGCGGTTGCCTTTCTTGTTCTTTTTGGGTTTGATGATATCGAACTCCTTCTCCCAGAAACGGATGAGCGAGGTGTTCACCCCGAACATCTCCGCTACTTCTCCGATCGAGAAGTAAAGTTTTGAGTTTTTAGGGTTGAGATTTGCGTTTTCGCTCACAACAGCTTACTGGTTTCTGGTTACTGGTTTCTGGTTACTGGATGCTGGTTACTGGATGCTGGATACTGGATGCTGGTTACTGGATGCTGGTTACTGGATGCTGGTTACTGGATGCTGGTTACTGTTTTTAAATATCTGAAGCCCAACGCCCGGCGCCTATCGCCCAACGCCTATCGCCCAATGCCTAAGACAATACTTGCGTATCCCTGGAAGCGATCTCCAACACCTTTTCAAATTCCTCCGGGGTGAAGTCGTTGTAAAAATAATTCACGGGGTTAACCTTCTTGTCGTTATAGATGACTTCGTAATGCACATGCGGTGATTGCGAAAGCCCGGTGCTGCCGACGTAGCCGATGATCTCTCCCCTTTTCACCCGCTGTCCCTTGCGAACGGTGATGGTCTTCATGTGTCCGTAGAGGGTCTGGTAACCGTAGCCATGGTCCACCATACATGTTTTGCCGTACCCGCCCTTACGACCGTTAAAATTTACGGTGCCGTCGGCG
This sequence comes from uncultured Bacteroidales bacterium, assembly GCA_964536525.1. Taxonomy (GTDB): domain Bacteria; phylum Bacteroidota; class Bacteroidia; order Bacteroidales; family B18-G4; genus B18-G4. Next base: position 1,569 of record CAZHYA010000157.1, read on the forward strand.
GTGGCATAGATCGGTGTACCCGAGGGTGCCGTAATGTCGATGCCCCAGTGCATCCTCCTGTACTTGAGGATGGGATGGTAACGCATCCCGTACCCGCTGACGATACGGCCCTGGCCTTTTTCAATGGGCTGGATGGCCGGGATGCAGGCCAGCATCATCGACTTATTTCTTGCAAGCTCAAAAACTTCGTCGAACGATTTCGACTGCACGACCAGCTGGCTTGTGATCCTGTCGAGTTTTTTGGTTGTTTCGATGATGATCTGTGAATTTTTATACCCATCGAGCCTTGCATACCTGTCGACACCGCCAAAACCTGCATCCCTGATCGATTGGGGGATAGGCTCCGCTTCAAAGATCACACGGTAGATGTTGTCGTCCTTGTCCTGCAGGTTATCGAGAACCGACTCGATCTGTGCAAGCCTGTCGTTCAGCAGCGTGAACTGAAATTCGTACTGGGAGATCTCTCTCTTGAGCATCCTTTCCTTCGGGGAGTCGAAGAAAGAGTATGCCAGCAGGACCCCCACGGCGGAAAACACCAAGAAAGTGACAAGGAACCGAAGGATGGTGAAGAGGATCAGCACCCCTGATTTCCGCCGCTTTTCGTAAGTGAGTGTTTTCGGATTGTAGTAATATTGTTCTTTTCCCATGATGGTCAATAACGCAAAATAACGGGAATGATTATGAAATATCCCGCTCAGGTACCACAAAAATAATTAATTAAGCTAAATTTGCGGTCAGTAAATTCCGCAAATATTCAACAATCGCAATGTTAATAACATAATTTATGGATTCCAGGCTTGTCAGGAAAACCTTCCTCGATTTTTTCAGAAATAAACAACATGAGATCGTCCCTTCTGCCCCCATGGTCGTGAAGGATGACCCTACGCTGATGTTTACCAACGCAGGGATGAACCAGTTCAAGGATATCTTTCTGGGAAACCGCAAGGCCGATTTCAGCCGTGTTGCCGACACCCAGAAGTGCCTGAGGGTTTCGGGGAAGCACAACGACCTGGAAGAGGTGGGACACGACACCTACCATCATACCATGTTTGAGATGCTTGGCAACTGGTCGTTTGGTGATTACTTCAAAAAGGAGGCCATCGCCTGGGGCTGGGAACTGCTGACGGATGTTTACGGGCTGGATCCCGGCCGCCTGTATGCCAGCGTTTTCGGTGGCGACACTTCGGAGGGCCTCGAACCGGATACGGAAGCCTTCGGATACTGGAAGGAGATCATCCCCGAAGGGAGGATCCTGTATGGCAGTAAAAAAGATAGTTTCTGGGAAATGGGCGATACGGGCCCCTGCGGTCCCTGTTCCGAGATACACATCGACCTGCGTGATGAGGATGACAGAAATAAGGTTGACGGGAAATCTTTGGTAAATAAGGATCATCCTCTGGTGATCGAGATATGGAACCTGGTCTTCATCGAATTTAACCGCCTGAAAGACGGAAGCCTGCAAGCCCTTCCGCAGAAACATGTCGACACGGGCATGGGATTCGAACGCCTCTGCATGGCGTTGCAGGGGAAGAAATCAAATTACGACACTGATATTTTCAGTCCGTTGATCAGCCGGCTTTCGGAAATGGCCGGAGTAGGTTATGGCCGGTCAGCCGATGCCGACGTGGCCATGAGGGTGGTTGCCGACCACCTGCGGGCCATCGCCTTCTCTATTGCCGACGGGCAGCTTCCCTCGAACACCGGGGCCGGCTATGTCATCCGCCGGATATTGAGGAGGGCTGTACGATATGCCTACACTTTCCTCAATATGAAGCAACCTGCGATCCATCGGCTCACGGATACCCTGGCGGATATTATGGGGGAAGCATTCCCCGAGCTGATCAGCCAGAAGTCGTTAATAGCCAAAGTGATACAGGAAGAGGAACAGTCGTTCCTGCGAACCCTTGAGCAGGGCATCAGGCGCTTCGACCAGTACATTGCCGGCAGTAAGGGAATGAAGGTCATCGATGGCGCTTTTGCATTTGAACTGTTCGATACCTACGGTTTTCCCGTCGACCTCACGGAGCTGATGGCCAGGGAGCACGGATGCACCGTCGATATGAAAGGCTTCAGGGAGGGGCTGGAACAACAGAAAAACCGCTCGCGCCAGGCCGCTGAAACCGACAAGGGCGACTGGGTGGTCGTTGCCGAAAACGACAGCCCGACGGCATTCCTTGGCTACGACACCCTTGAGGCTGAAGTGCAGCTGCTGAGATACAGGAAGGTCAGTGATAAAAAGAAGTCGTTCTATGAGCTGGTACTTGACCGTACACCCTTTTATGCCGAGTCGGGCGGACAGTCAGGCGATAAGGGAATATTGAAAAATGAAGTACAGACCATCCGCATCTTCGATACCCGGAAGGAGAACGACCTTGTGATCCACCTGGCCGATAAGGGCATGGAAGGGGGTACGGGTCGGTATCACGCTACTGTCGATTCCGCAAACCGCCTCAAAACAGAAAATAACCACTCTGCCACCCACCTGATGCATCATGCCCTGCGTAAGGTTCTGGGCGAACATGTTGAGCAAAAAGGGTCGCTTGTGGATGCCGATCACCTGCGTTTCGACTTCTCCCATTTTGAGAAAATGACCGATGAACAGGTGTTTGAGGTTGAACGGCTGGTGAATGCCATGATCAGGCAAAACAACCCGATCGACGAGCACAGGTCGCTCGACATCGACAAGGCCATTGAAATGGGTGCGCTGGCATTCTTCGGCGAAAAGTACGGTGAGAAAGTGAGGGTGGTGCGTTTTGGCGATTCTGTTGAATTGTGCGGAGGAACGCATGTCACAGCCACCGGACGGATAGGGCTCTTCAAGATCCTGTCGGAAGGTGCGATCGCTGCCGGCATCAGGCGCATCGAAGCCTGCACCGGAGAAGCTGCCGAAGCCTATGTGAGGGAGAAGATCGTTGCGGAGAGCAGCATCAGGCTGATGCTCAAAAACCCCAAGGACGTTGTAAAAGGTGTGCAGGGGCTGATCGAGGAGAACAGGAAATTGCAGAAAACCATCGATACCCTCAACCGCAGGTTGGCCGAAAACCTGATCATTGAACTGAAATCCAAAGCCGAGAATGTAAATGGTGTCGACCTGGTTTTGGCAAGGGTCGATGCCGACACTGCCGTTGTAAAGAATATTGCTTTCAGCCTTTGCCGCGACAACGGGATGATGCTTGCAGTGATCGGAAACGAGATGGACGGAAAGGCCTTCCTCACCGTTGCCGTCGGCGAGGATGCCCTTAAAGGCAAAAAGCTGGATGCAGGCGATATCATTCGCCGGATATCAAAAGATATCGGGGGCGGGGGAGGAGGACAGCCTCATTTTGCTACCGCCGGTGGCAAGGATCCTGCCGGCATCCCGAAGGCACTCAGCCGGGTAAGGGAGTTGCTCTGACCTGCCCTTTGTGGTCTAATGTCTTTCCCTGCTTTCCGCAATGTGTAATTAATTCCCTGTACTGGAAAATATTTACTTTTTGAGTATTATGTAAGTTATAGTAATTCAGTCATTTGAGAGGCGGCATGAATCCTGGCCTGATTTTTGATATCATGTTTACGTTGTTCCTTACCGGAATACAAAACCCGAATCCTACAGAATATTAACCCGGTAACATGCCGGGTTTTTTTTATTTATTACCTTTAATAAAATTTTCCATTTGCCGTGTCAGGAAACAGTGAACTAAAATCGGGAAAAAACTGGGAGCAGGTGCTGGCGAAGCTGGAATCGGCCTATAAGGACAGCGAGAAGAAATACAGGGAGCTTGTAGACCTGATCCCGCTCGGCATCCTTGAGTTCGACCTTGAAGGAAAGATCACCTATCTGAACCCTATGGGACTTGATATGGTTGGCTACAGCCAGGAGGATGTTGACAAGGGAATTTCGATACTCGACCTCGTAATGCCCGATGAGTATCAGAAGGTGAAGGAACGTGTTGGCCGGCTGCATAAGGGCTATGCCGTTGAAGGCGGTGAATATCATGCCATAAGGAAAAGCGGCAATGTTTTCCCGGTCATGCTTCATTCCTATCCGATATTTTCGGAAGGCAAAGTGGTTGGAGCACGTGGTGTCGCTTTCGACCTGTCGAGGTCGAAGAAGATCGAGAACCAGCTTCAGGAGATCCTTACGAGATACGAGGTCATGTTAAAGTCCTTACCTGACCTGATCTTCAGGTTCGACAGGAATGGCCGTTTCCTGGATTATCATGCCACTTCACCGGAAAAGCTGGCCCTCCTTCCGGAGGACTTCCTGGGCAAACTGATCATGGATGTTGATCTGCCCGAGCAGTTGAGAAAAGGTGGCCTGGAGAAGATCAGGCAAACACTGGAAACGGGGGCGATCGTTGTGGATGAATACATGATAGAAGGCCCCGGAGGCACGGAGTATTTCGAGGCTCGTTATATCCCTATAGGACAGGATGAAGTGCTCGACATCATCAGGGATATCACCGACAGGGTGAAGGCTGAGCAGGCATTGCGTGAGAGTGAAAAACGTTTCAGGGAGCTTTATGAGAACATTCCAATAGGGATGTACAGGTCGACGCCGGATGGCGAAATACTGCTCGCCAACCCGGCACTTCTGAACCTTATGGGTATCAGTTCACTGCAAGAGATCAATGAACGGGGGTTTCTCAGCATATCCAAAGAGATTGGATACAAAAGGGAAGCCTTCAGGTCGCGGATCGAAAAGGACGGGGAGGTGAAGGGCTTCGAATCGAAGATAAAACTACCCGATGGCAGGGAGGTATATATCAGGGAGAATGCACGTAAG
>CAZHYA010000158.1:0-6307 GCA_964536525.1 uncultured Bacteroidales bacterium
AGGATCGGAGGGGGGATGGAAATGCGGAGAGACCTTGATCGCCGCAACCGCGAAATCCCTGCTGGCTTGCTCAATGATGTTGCAGGCAAGGGTGGTCTTGCCGGAATTGCGGCCGTTGCCTGAGATGATGAAGAAATCTGGCCGGCGGATCATGGGTTTTCTTTCAGATATCGTTCTGCACGGCGGAGGTTTTCCACTGTGTTAATATTATGGAACAGCATGTTATGATTGAACGGGGCATCCCCGGGGATGCTGACGGCAGTGAAGGGAACGACCCTGAAAACGTCGGGCATCCTGCTGTTGCCATTATCCAGGAAACTTTCGATCACCGGCAGCACCCGCCTGCTGTAATAGGCGCAGAGCGGCTCATAGTGCTCGTTGCCAAACCAGGGCGCAGCGATATGCCCATCGCCCCGCGCCTCCATTATAAAACTGATGAATTCGGGCGATACGAAAGGCGTGTCGACGCTAAGCACGAAGTGATGCTCATTCGACGAGGCTTTCAAACAGGCATGGATGCCGGCCATCGGGCCGCTGTCGGGATATTCATCGGGGATCACCGTATAACCGAAATCGTTGTAAAGCACACTGTTTGAGCTGATCAGGATTTCATTGCACACTGCCGACAGCGTGGCGGTGACATGGCTAATGAGCGGCCTGCCGCCAAGCAGGGCCAGCCCCTTGTTGCGCCCAAGCCTGCTGCTCCTGCCTCCGGCCAGGATGATACCGGTGAGCCGTTTTTTTTTAATCATTTAAATGCAAAGATAGCGGAATCGAATATGGAATATGGAAAATGGAAAAAGGAAAAAGGAAAAAGGAAAAGGGGAAAGGTGCCAGCAAAGTGTGACATTTTTAGTTTTTCGGTATTAATAGATAAGGATGTTTATGAAATCGAAATGCTGAATGCGCTCGAATCAAGGCTTATAAGCTTTTCTGTCGGGATAATACGACTTACGGAAAGGCTAATTTATACAGAAGCTTCCAAGGTTTTGAGAAGTCAATTATTGAGGTCGGCGACTTCAGTTGCGCTGAATTACGCAGAAGCTCAAAATGCACAGTCTAAAAAGGAGTTTATCTATAAAGTGAGTGTTGCCTATAAAGAATTGAGAGAAACCAAAGTAAACCTGTTAATAATTAATGAGGCAGAATTATTCAGAGATCGAACTCAATTGGAGAAACTGCTGATTGAATCCAATGAACTCGCCGCCATTTTCACCACCATCTTAAAAACAGCAAAGAAAAACCTGCATTCACAGAATCCAGATGGAAGATTAACGAAGCCCTGATCCATAAATACTTAACCATATCTCTCTTCCCCTTTTCCCTTTTCCATTTTCCCTGTTCCATAAAAAAGCCCCGCCGGAGCGAGGCCTTCAATTCATCATAATGATAACAAGAATTATTAAACCAAAAAATGAATGTTATTTTTCCATGGGGTTGCCCTGGGCCTTCCACTCGTTATAGGCTCCGTCGTAAACCTTGACGTTTGGATAGCCAAGGATCTCTTTCAGCGCAACGAATACAACACCGGCACGCACACTTGTTTCGCAATAGGTAATGATGGTCTTGTCGGGGGTGAGTCCTGTCTTTTCAGCGACGGCTTTGAGTTGTTCCTTCGATTTAAATGCGCCCTTGTCGTCGAGGAGGTCTTTGTAGTTGAGGTTGATTGCCCCTTTAATATGGCCAACGCTAACCGGTTTTTCGGAAGTGCCATTGTATTCGGCCAGTTCCCTGGCGTCGACGATGACACAGTTGCCGCTGCATGCCTTCACGTCTGATGCCTGCGCGATGATGGAGGCATTCACACCCGGGGTAAAGGTAACAGCCTTTACTGCAGTCGGGTTCCTGGTGAGAGGCACACGTGCCACCTTCCACTCGTCCATATCTTTATGGAGTATGCGAAGGTTTGTTGCGCCCAGGTACTTAAGCACCCAGTAAACACGGCTCGAATATTTGTTTGAACCGTCATCGTAAAGGATGATATTACTGCTGTTGCTGATCCCTTTACCGCCAAAATAGGCGGCAAGTTCCTGCGGCGACTTGATGAGCCCTTTGATCTCTCCGTCCTGGTAAAGTTCGAGGTGCGGAACATTCACTGCACCCATCACATGCGATTTGCCATAATTTTCGGCCGTATTGGCGTCGATCACAACAATGCTTTTGTCGTTCTTTACCTCAGCCACAAAGTCCTTCGGCGAGATCAATACCTGTGCGGTGAGTGCCTGTGCAATAAACAGGAACATCACGGCAAGGATCATTCTAACTTTTGTCTTTTTCATAAGATGTTGGTATTTAGATGTTATTGCAATACAGCCTGCAGCTGGATCACAAATTGTTGTTTGAAGAAATTCCCGTCGTGATCAACGATCAGTGAGTTGTTGTAATATTGTGTGGATTGGTCAGCCGGATTGTATTCGCTGTATACATTGTCATCATTATGAATGATGTAGTTGACCTGCACCCTCGACCAGTCGTTGATAAAGTAATTGAACCCGAATGTCCAGCTGCTCACTTCCTTTGTGGGAGAACCTGCGGCAAGCGCATAATCGGATTTCATGTTGGGGTTGAAATATTCGTATTTCACCACCGGTTCCAGGTTCCAGGGGGTTTTGTACAGCAGCATGGCATAATATCCGTTTCGTTCAAGTTCGCCTTTGATATCGGGGGTGCCGCCACCGCCGCAGCCGCCTCCGGCAACGCCCTTGAGGTTCTGTCCATAGCCATAGAGGTATTCGGCATGAAAGAGGAAGTTGTATGCGTCGATGGCCACTTCACCGCCGATGGTGGTGCGAATGGCGTCCTTGTCGATGGTCTTGTCTGATTTAAGCTGGATGCCGTGCCTGAAGCTTCCGCCTACGTTGATGCCTTTCCAGGGTGAGATGACGCCCCTGAAGGCAATGTCCTTGGCGTTGTTGTTATCCCACTGGTTGACGCCTGTTCCGTTCATGATGGCGAGCTGGTAATTAAAGAACTTGTGATCGGCGATGCCGGCATAGTTCTTCAGCGTAACGCCACCGGAAACCATGAATCCCATGTCGCGCCAGGGAGAGACGAGTTGCTGCACGACCAGCGAGCGGTAAACGGTATGCAGTTTGTGGCAGGCCGTGGAAAGCTCAAGGCTCACAGGAGCTTTAAATTGCCCGAGCGAGAGGTTGGCCCAGGGCCCAAGGCGGTCGTAGGTCACAAAAGCATCGAGCAGGTAAACCCCACCCGTAAAACTGCTGTATTCTGCCATGATATAGTAGCTTACATCATAGGGAATATTCCCGGTAACGCCAAGACGTGCACGGTAAAAATTGAAACTGTTCCTGTTGCTGATCTCTTTCCCGTCGAGAAAGATCGGGGTGCCTGCACTGTTCACACCGTCAATGTCGAGGGTGTACTGTGGCTGGATAAAACCGATAACGCTGACACCGGCGTCGGATGAAGGCTCCATGCAGCCCTGGGCATTCACCAGCATCGTGCCCATCATCAGGCCAAGAAGGATTAGTAAGGTCTTTTTCATGTTAATGGTTTTCGATGAATTGTGGATAAAAAGGGTTGCCGGAGCCATTTGACTGGTCATCTTTCCTGAAATACGTCCGGCAACCCGTGATTAATTATTGCTTAGCTTAATGATTATCAGCTTTTCAGTTACTTGGTCGGTACCACCGGGTAATCGGTCTGGGGTTCCGCATATTTGTGCGATTCGAGGTTTGAATAGATCATGCCGTTGGTGCCAAATAAAAGGCTCTTGGCATTATAACCCAGCACCCAGAGGTAGGCGGTGAGCATGGAGGAGGTCTGTCCGGTCCAGCAGTAGGTCACCACGGTTTTTGACGGGTCAAGGTACTTGTCGCTGTTGTCGGCAAGCTTGAATGGGTTGACCCTGTATGCGCCGGCGATGTTGCCATAGTGCTCAACATCGGTGATGGCCCAGTAATTATTGATGAAATAGTTGGCGGGTGATGAAAGCACATCATCATTGCTTATGCCGTTGAATCCATTTGAAAGAAGCGCATCAACCCTTTCGGCAAGGATGTCGGCACCTGTGGAAAAGGACGATTCGATCGTGGGGGCTGAGAATTCGGCCGAAGGGGTGATATTTCCCGGAGGGGCGATCCAGTTGGCGTTGCCGATGGCATCATCGCCGATGTTGCTGGTCCAGGGTGCGGCCAGGCTCTTGGTCCAGCCGGCCATGCCCCACATCAGTACCTTGGCATCCGAATATCCGCTCAAACGCAGCGCTGCAACGGCATGTGCTGCCGTTTGGCCGGTGTAACAAGCCACGAGGATTGGTTTTGTGGCGCCCTGGGCAGCGTCAAGAATGCCTCCGAGGGTGGCATGAACAGCTCCTTCAATATGGCCGGCATCAAAATCGGCCTGCTGACGGATATCAATAATATGATAGTCGTCAGACCCTTTGGCGTTGACATCGGCTGCCGTGGTGATCCAGCCACTTACAATAACGTCAACATCCATATTGTTGGCGACAAGGTAGTCCTTTAATACTTCGTATTTGGTCGGTCCGACAGGCGTTGGGTTATTATCATCGTCATCGCTTTTCGAGCATCCCGCCAGCACGAATGCTGAAACCAGCAGGGTGAACATGAAATACTTCACAAATTTTTCCATAGTTTTTGTTTTTGATTAGTGTTAGTGATCGAATAGATTTTTTTGATTAAAGCTTGCTGTTGCAAGAAGTTGTTAAATTTTTCACAAAACTATCCTGCATTTTAATATGAATATAGATTCATATGTTGGAATGGAATAACAAATCGAATGGCTTTGGTCATAAAATTCTTGATGCAGATCAGTTTTTTATATGATCTTATTCGTATTTTTGCATCAAATACATGTAAATATGAATATGAATTCGTATCCGAACTCATGTGTTGTGCGTACCCCTGAAGGAACTTGTTTCAACCTGCTCACAGAAGAGGAAAAGAAGCTGGTTGACGACAACATGGTGGAGGTTTTTTATAAGAAGGGCGAGATCATCTGCAAACAGGGGTCGTTTGCATCGAAGATCATTTACCTGTCGGAAGGGCTGGTGAAGGTTTACCTTGAAGGGAGCCCGAAAAATCTTATCCTAACCATCACGCCGAAGAATAACCTGGTGGGTCTGCCGTCGATCTTCGAGGGCAATAACACCTTCCTTTATTCGGTGAGCCCTTATGTCGATTCCTGGGCAAGGCTGATCGATATCAATGTTTTTAAGCAATTACTCAGGCAGAATTCCCTTTTTGCCTCCAAGATCATCGATATCCTGAATGAGAACACTGCACAGGCCTACGGGCGTTTCTTCTGCCTTACGCGCAAGCAACTGCACGGCAGGATGGCTGATATCTTGATGTGTTTGGCCGAAAGGGTGTTCAAGTCGCTCGAATACGAGCTTCCCCTGTCGCGAAGCGATCTTGCGGAACTCACGGGCATGTCGACCGAAAGTGTGATCAGGATGATGAAGGAATTCCGCGACGACAAGCTCATTGAGGTTTCAGGCAAAAAGATCAACATTCTCGACCTGCCGCGTATGAAAAAGATCAGCGAGGTGGGTTAATCTTTTTATCTTTACCGGATGAAGCGACTCATTCCCAACTTTATCACCATCCTCAACCTTTTGGCGGGTGCGATGGCCATTGTAGCCATTTCGGAGGGTTCACTGGTACAGGCTTCCTGGTGGATCATCCTGGCTGCGGTCCTTGACCTGCTTGACGGTGCGATGGCCCGCTTGCTGGACAGCATCTCCGAGCTGGGGCGCCAGCTCGACTCGCTGGCCGACGTCGTATCCTTCGGCATCGCTCCCGGGTTCATGATGTACACCCTGATCAGCCATTCGCTCCTGGCGGAATATCCCGAAAGGGCAGAGATGCAGTACCTGGCGTACCTGGGTTTCATCATTCCAGTATTTGCCGCCCTGCGGCTGGCAAAGTTCAATATCGACCCCGGGCAGCAACGCGACTTCAAAGGGCTCCCGACCCCGGCCGCTGCGCTCATGGTATTGTCGATACCCATCACGGTGAGCTGCACCCTGGTGGTGATCCCGTGGCTGAACAGCTTCCTGAACAGCCCATGGGGACTGCTGACAGTGAGTCTGGCCCTGGCCGTGCTGATGGTTGCACCCGTCAGGCTTTTCTCGCTGAAGATCACCAGCATTTACTGGAAGCATAACCGTTCGCGGTTCATCCTGATCGTGGCCGCACTCATCCTGTTCTTTTCGCTCAGGTTTGCATCCATACCATTTATATTATTGTTGTATATCATCCTCTCACTGCTCAACCTCAACGAGCCTGAGAAAGCGTAGGCTCAAGGGTTACATGCTTCCTTG
>CAZHYA010000159.1:0-4215 GCA_964536525.1 uncultured Bacteroidales bacterium
GTCCGCCTCGAACGTTTCATTTCCGGATGTCCGGCGCCCTATCTGTCTGCCCATCCACGCAATGAAGGAAACAGGGAAGGATGTCCCCCTGGGGATGGTGGTATAGCCAGAAGCAGCGGCATCTTTTTCTTCGGCTCCTAAGATTATCTCGCAGCCGTATTCTTTGCTAATCCTGGCGGCATTCTGGCAATGGTCATAATGGGTGTGGGTGAGGATGAGCATGTCGATCCTGCGCCGCTCCGGTTCCAGTGCATGGATACGCTGACGGAGCCTGGCATAATCCCTGGCGTGACCGGCATCGACCATGAGGTTCATGCCAGCGCCCGAGATGAGGTAAATATTGCTGCGGCCCTTGAGCAACCGCGTGATCTTATACCCGTTTTCCGTTAGCCAACTTAACATGATGTTCTTTTCCTTTTCCCTTTCCCTTTCCCTTTCTCTTTTCCTTTTTCCTTTTTCCTTTTTCCTTTTTCCATATTCCATAAACCTAATGGATCACCTTCAACAACTCCCTTTCCAGTTCATCACCCGGCGAGGGTGCAGGATACAAGGCAATGTTGCCTTCGGCGTTGATGATGACAAACAGCGGCAGGTCGCGGATGTTGTAAAGGTCATATACCTCAGGCCTGTTGCCGTAGTGGGCAAAGGTCCATGGGTATCTGTCATTGTCGTAGAATATGTTTTGTGCCGTCCATGAGCCATCCATCGAGATGCTGATGATCTCCAGCCCGGCCCGGTAAACGTTGTAGATCTCGGTGAGGGTGTCAAATTGCCGCTCCATGCCTTTCTGTCCGCTTCTGAAAAATATAAGCAGTACCGGCTTCCCCTTGATATCGTGAAGGCGGGTTTTGGTGCCGTCGCTGAGGGTAAGGGACAGATCGGGAGCTGGCATGCCCGGGCTGAGACGGGGAAGGGTCTCAAGCAGGTTAGCGGCTATCCGCTCATGTATGGGGTTAGTGGTTTCGCTTTTTAACATGCCAATGAGACTCAGCACTTTTTCTTTTTTGAAGGTGCCGTTATGGTATAGTTCTTTCAGCCCATGGAGCAGGATAAGTTCGCGAAAATCCGGATCGGGAAGCCAGGATACGCCGGCCAGCGCTTGCCTGATCAGATCCAGGTCGTTCTTTTCGTTCACCGCAATGATAAGATCTGAAATGGTGATCACCTCAGGCGAGGTGATCAGGAATTTTTCGAAAAACTGGTTGAAGAAATAAGCGTACTCAACGTTGCCGTACAGGATTGGCTGAGCTGTAAAATACTCGGCGGCAAGCATTGCATTGCCCTTTAATCGGGCAAACTGTTCCACACCGGCGATCTTGTACCTGATGTAATCGTAGAAATATCCTTCTTCCGGCTCTCCGAACACGGCGTTCACCTCTTCCTTGAATGCCGCCACCAGCGACTTGTCGTGCAGGGTAACGATGCGCTCAAAATCCTCCATGATGAAGCGGTTATACATTTTGTTGAACTGCCATATCCTGTTGTTGATCTCACCGGGATCCGCATCCAGGAGCTCATATTCGAGTCCCTGACGGTCGAAATAGGAGCTGAGCTGGTTTTCCGCATTAAAACGTATTTCAAGCTCGCAGGCCTTACCCGGTTCCAGGAAGATCTCGGCCCGCTGGTAGTTGATGTCGAGGAAAGCATGTGTGATCCCACCGATGTCTGCCTCCAGAAGGAATCGCCCTTCATTGTCAATTTCACTGCTTGCCAGCGTGATCAGCTTTTCCGAGATGAAATCATCAAACGCAAGCAACCTGATCACCTGGCCTCCGGCGCCAGCCACATGGCCTTTGATGGTGGTCACACTGGCGTTGGTCATCAGGGTGATCATCATGATCGAAAAAAGGGAAAGAAATATCCTCATAACAGTGTTCAATGTTTAGGATCAGACATATAACGATGATTTGTATACTTTATTACCCGCTTGCGGATTTCTGCTCGCCGGGTGCCGGATACCCGTTCCGGCCTGTATACCCCGGCGATTTCTGTCTGCACCGGGACACCCTGAACCATGATTGGCTTAGGCCTTTACTGGGCTTAAAAGGTCACCTCCTTCGGCACAAAATCGCCGGGGTCGCCGCCATGGCGGAGGATCTCGCGGACGATGGATGAATTGATGGAGGTATGTTCGGGAGCCGACAGCAGGAATACGGTTTCGATGCCCGGATGGAGCTTCTTGTTCACCTGACCGATGCTTCGCTCGAACTCAAAGTCGGCCGAGGTGCGCAGCCCGCGGAGGATATAGCCGGCATTGACTTTCCTGCACAGGTCGACGGTAAGCCCTGTATCCCTGATCACACTTACTTTCGGTTCGGCGGCAAATACCTTCTCGATCCATCCTATACTTTGTTCGATGTTGAAATAACTCTTCTTATCGGCATTTTCGCCAATGGCCACGATGATCTTGTCGAACAGCCCGCAGGCCCGCGTGATGATCGCCTGGTGGCCGACCGTTACAGGGTCGAATGATCCCGGGAATACAGCAATTCTTTCCATCCGCTACGCTGATTTTGGTTGTTGAATTTTTATTTTTTTCAGGATATTAGACTTAGGGTAATAAACCCTGTGTTTGTGCGATATTGGGGTTAATAAAACCCAAAGTTACTGCATTTGCAGGGAAAATCCATTTAATTGCTATCATTTATGGCTTTTTCGACTACCTCGGTGATAGACCTGAAGGTCTTGTTGCTTTTCTTCCTGGCTTTGTCGAAAGGGGTCCACTTCACCTTCACGATGCCTTCGTCGGTGGCAGGCATTATTTCCTGATCGCGACGGGCATGCATGAGGTACCAATGGGTCTTCTTGATGATAAGCCGGCGGTTTCTGCGGTAAAAGTGATAAGTAACCGAAAGTTTCTTGTTTATTTCAAGGTCTTTAAGGCCGGTTTCTTCCATCACCTCCCTGATGGCAGCCCCTTTCTTCTTCTCTCTGCGGTTTTTCTTGCCCTTGGGAAGGTCCCACCGGCCATGACGGTGGATCATCAGCACCTCCTGCGCTTCATTGATAACCGCCCCTCCGGCCGCCTTGGTTATTTTATAACTGAAAATGAACTCTTTAAACAATTTATCAACACTTTTTCTCCTGTATACATACAGGGTTTTTATTTTTTTGGTCCGTATAAAATGTTCAAATACAGTCATTAGTTGCGTCATCCCCCTGTATCTGTATGCAAAACAGGATTTTCCCTTCAGGGGGATGTTCATATTTTCAGTGAAAACAACGAGCTTGTCTTTAATGAAAACTTTATAATTTTGGTGCATGATCTTTAACGAAGAAACAGCCGTAACGGTATCCGATTTTCTGTTACAAATTAAAGCAATAAAACTGGATAATGCCAAACCTTTTACCTGGGCATCCGGTTTGAGGTCGCCGATTTACTGCGACAACAGGATCACCCTTTCCTTTCCTAAAGTGAGGACCTTCATCCGGCAGCAGTTTGTGAAAGCCATACAGGAGGAATTCGGTGACGTTGAGGCAATTGTCGGCGTAGCCACCGGCGGCATTGCCCAGGGAGCCCTGATCGCCCAGGAACTGGGCCTTCCCTTTGCCTATGTGCGTTCGTCAAGCAAAGGGCACGGACTCGAGAATCTGATTGAAGGGATCGTAAAGACCGGGCAGTCGGTGGTCGTGGTCGAAGACCTGGTCTCTACCGGCGGGAGCAGCCTCAAGGCCGTGCAGGCCCTCAGGGACGCAGGCTGCATCGTAAAAGGCATGGTGGCCATTTTTACCTATAATCTGAAGGCATCGATCGAGGGGTTCGAAAAAGACAACTGCAGGCTCATCACGCTGGCCGATTATGATATTCTGGTGAACCGTGCCGTTGAAAATGAATACATTAAGGATTCCGATCTGCAATCGCTGATCGAATGGCGCGAGAACCCCAAAAAGTGGGGTGAAAAATTCAACTGAGCCCTCCATGGAGATCGTTAGCGACCTTGTCATCGTCAATAAGCCTGCCCGGCAGGTTTTTGATTTTCTCTGCAACTTCAACAATTATGAAAAACTGATGCCCGAACAGGTCATCAAATGGGAGTCGGACGATACATCGGGCCGGTTTACCATAAAAGATATGGCGGAGATCGGCATGCGGATAAAGGATGCAAGGCCTGACGGATCAGTGCTTCTCTGCTCCGACGGCAAAGTGCCGTTCGAATTCACCCTCAGGGTCGACCTGGAGGAGTGTTCGGGAAAACACAACCGCTGATGAAGAAA
>CAZHYA010000159.1:4225-6015 GCA_964536525.1 uncultured Bacteroidales bacterium
GGCCGTGCAGATATTCTTCGAAGGCGAAATATCGGCTTTCCTCGCCATGATGGCCCGCCGTCCCCTGACCAACCTGGTCAACCATATGGCTGAGCGGATCAGGCAGCTGCATGAATGATGGCCTGGGGCACGGGATCATCAAATGTGAGTCATCATCCCTCAGAAGCGGTAAACGATCTCTTTCAGGTCGCAACTGAGCATCCCGCCTTCGGTTTCCAGCATGAGTTTCCCGAAATCGTCCACGCCCGTGATCATGGCCATGATTACCGATCCCCCGTAGGTATATTCCCTCCATTCATCCATGCCGAGCAGGTAACCGTAGTATTCGGCTTCGATCTGCCGGTATTCGCCGCGCCGTAATTGTTCATACCTGTCGTGCAGACAATGGGTAAGCGCTGTTGTCAGTTCCATGACAGGATAGGTTTTCCCCGTCATCAAACCCAGGGAAACAGGATTGGGGATGTGCCCACCAAAGACAAGCTGGTTGACATTGATGCCGATGCCGGCGATCACATGATCGAATGACTGGCCCATGATCTCATTGTTGATCAGGATGCCCCCGATCTTGCTGTCGCCGGCGTAGATGTCGTTGGGCCATTTGATGAAGAGGATATCGTCGGGCAGGTAGTCTTTGAGGAAGTCGACGATCCCGAGCGCCATCGTCATGCTCAGGATGAATTGTTTCGAAACATCAAGGAATTCGGGGTAAAGGATCATGGTCATCAGGATATTCTGCCCTGCCTCGCTTTCCCAGGCATTGCCGTCCTGCCCCCTGCCGGCAGTCTGAAAGCCCGCCGCCACTACCGTCCCTTCGGGAGGCTTGCCGGTACGGAGCAGCTCCCTGGCGTAGGCATTGGTTGAAGTAACCTCCGGCAAATGGATGATATTGCAATCCTTGATACCCATATTCACGCCAAAGATAATCCAAGATGTTTGATTCGGGGCACGGATGCTCATGAGATTTAAGTTTCCTGAACGGGATGGGGGATGTCTTTTCTGTTTTTATCCACACGAACCCTTTAATGATCAATGAAAACCTTTTTTTTCGTACCTTTGCGGCAAATATCCTCAGATGGCAAGTAACTCAGAAACAGAATCGATGCAGCTGGTCGGGTTGGTTATGGAGGCGTTGGAAGACAAGAAAGGCATCGACATCATGTATATTGATTTCAGCAAGGCAGCGAACACCGTAGCGCGTTATTTTGTTATATGTCATGGAAACAGCAATGTGCACGTCGACAGCCTCGCCGACGGGGTGATCGCCAGGGTGAAGAAAGAAACCGGTTCCGGGCCCTGGAATAAAGAGGGCCTCGAAAATGCGGAATGGATTTTGCTTGACTATGCTGACGTGGTGGTTCATATTTTCCAGGAAAACCACCGTAAATTCTACAATCTGGAGGGCCTGTGGGCTGATATGAAGATCACCCGCATGGATGGCTAATAATAATGTTCACCTTTTTCAGACATAATGGCAGATACGGATAAAAAATCAGGCGGGAAGAAACCTAACATTCCTCCAAAGCCGAACAAGAAGGGCAAATTCAATTTTTATTGGATCTATGCCATCATGTTCTTGATCGTCATCATCATATATTTCACCAATTATGGCGACAGCACTCAAAAGACCGACTGGCCTCAGCTTAGAGAAATGCTGATGAGCGGGGATGTTGAGAAGATCATGGTGATCAACAAGGAAAAAGCTGAGATATTCATCAGGGAGGAACCTTTAAAAAACGACCCGAAATATGAGGATGTGAGGCCTTCGGGCATGAGCTCGAGTGGCCCGCAAT
>CAZHYA010000159.1:6057-6288 GCA_964536525.1 uncultured Bacteroidales bacterium
CATAGAGAATCCGGTGTATCCCGAATTTGAGAACCGTACAAGCTGGACCGACAGCCTTGGCTGGTTGTTGCCCATCGTCATCCTGGTGGTGGTATGGATCGTCATCATGCGGATGATGGGCCGTGGTGCTGCCGGTGGCGGAGGCCAGATATTCAACATCGGAAAATCGAAAGCCCAGCGTTTTGACAAGAGCACCAGCGTTTCGATCAATTTTCAGTATGTGGCGGGGCT
>CAZHYA010000160.1:0-1966 GCA_964536525.1 uncultured Bacteroidales bacterium
ACCGTGATGAGGCCGAGCGACGGGGAACAGTCGACCACCACGAAGTCATAATTGTCTTTAACCTGGTCGATCACCTTCCGCATCATCTTTTCCCTGTTGGGAAGGTTGATCATCTCAATCTCGGCGCCCACAAGGTCGATATGGGCCGGGAGCACAGAAAGAAAAGGCGTGGTGGTCTCCATGATCACATTACCGGGATCAAGGTCGTCCATGATGCATTCATAAATGCTGGCCTGTATTTTCTTCGGGTCGTAACCAAGCCCGGAGGTGGCATTGGCCTGTGGATCCGCATCAACAACGAGGGTTTTGTATTCAAGCACGGCAAAACTGGCCCCAAGATTGATGGCTGTGGTTGTTTTACCTACTCCTCCTTTTTGATTGGCTATTGCAATGACTCTTCCCATTTCTGATACGGATGTTGGTTTGTTTATTATGCGCAAAAGTACGAAGATATGAAAATAATTTCCGGCAGGTCCGCGAATTAGTTATCAACGCATGTTAATTAACACAGGCAAAAAAAAAGCTGCCCTCGCAGACAGCTTTCTCCTGTATTTTTAACTATCATATCTTGTCGTCATTAAGCTCTTCAGGGTCATCAAGGTCCTCGAACTCTACACTGGCAAGGCTCTTTGCAGTGGTGATCTCGCTCTCGGCTTCGGGCTCGGGCTCAGGGGCCCGCTCGCCGGTTTCAATGAACAGGATGACTTCCTCCAGACCCCTTGTGAATTTCTCGAAATCTTCCTTGTAAAGAAAAAGCTTGTGCTTTTCGTAGAAAAACTTCCCCTGATCGTTGTTGAATCTCCGCTTGCTCTCGGTAATGGTCAGGTATTGCTCGCCCGACCTCGTCGCCTTCACATCAAAAAAGTAGGTCCTCTTGCCTGCCCGGATCACCCTTGAATAGATCTCCTCCCGGCTCAAATCTTTGTTGTCTTGCTCTTCCATGTCTTTTTTTTTGATTCGTATTTCCTTCAATAATCGCAAAAATATAAATATTTATAAACCACCAAATGTTTTTTTTGTGAATTGTGGACAAAGCCGGCCGCTTCGAAACAAATCGAACTTCATAGGTATGTCAAAGACACTCATCAGTACCCAAAGGTTGCATTTGCCGCATCATTTATTATCAGGATAATATTGATGAATGCTTAACAAGAAATTAACTTTCAGCTGTTTACCATTGTATATCTTAGTGCCCTGATGGAAAAGGAAATAACCAAAGTAAAGGAATGCCTGCAAAGCACCTTTAAATCTGCCTCTGATATTTTTATTGATCCCTCTTCGGGAGAGTGTGAAGTAAAAGTTTCGGTTGATGAATTTGGAGGAGAGATCAGCCGCCGTTTATTCAGCAATGGGGTGAAGCATGGTGGATTACAACGACACTTACCCCTTCAAATACGTGTTCAGTTACACCATGGTCTGATCATTTTTAGAAGGCCTAAGGGTTCCCTGGCGGATGCGGATACGCATGCCGGCAAAGGATATTGACAGAATGTTTACTTTTGCTTTCTGCGATCGGTAATATTGCAATGGCATGGGCAAAAGTACCAGTAAGCAAGTTTGTATTATCGTTAACCCTGTTTCGGGAGTAAAGAGGAACAGGCAGACTGAGTTCCGCCAGCTCGTTGCTTCCTGTCTCGACAGCGACCGATTCTCTCCGGAGGTCCATTTCACCCGTTTCCCGGGGCACGGGAAACTGATCGCCAGGGAAGCGCTGGAGGCAGGTGCAGGCTTCATCGTCGTGGCCGGGGGCGACGGGTCGATCAATGAGGTTGCTGAAGTAATCGCCGGAACGGAGGCGGTGCTTGCCATCATCCCTGCCGGGTCAGGGAACGGCCTGGCCCATCATCTGAAGATACCCTTCAGGAAAAAGGATGCCATCGATCTGCTCAATCACGGCAGGATCCTCACGATCGACACCTGTGCAGTGAACGGGAAACTCTTTGCGAGCATTGCGGGCATTGGCTTC
>CAZHYA010000160.1:1976-6276 GCA_964536525.1 uncultured Bacteroidales bacterium
GCCAAAAGCCACAGGCGTGGCTTCATGACCTACGCAAGGATCGTACTGAAAGAATATCTGCACTACAAGCCGCTGAGGTATCATCTTGAACTTGACGGAGAGAATATCGATGTTGAAGCTTTCTTCGTTAGCTTTGCCAACTCGAGCCAGTTCGGATACAATACGCGCATTGCGCCCCAGGCCTCAATTACCGACGGGCTCATCGACGTATGTATTGTGCGCAAGCCACCGGTGAAAGCCCTGCCTGAAATTGCCATGCTGATGTTCAGGCAGGAGATCGACCGTTCGAAATATATCGAGATTTACCGGGCCTCCAATATCAGGGTCAAACGTAAAAAGGGACGGACGGTGAACATCGACGGAGAGCCTGTGCGCATCGGCAGGAAACTCCATATTGAGGTCAGGCCGGCTTCCCTTAAAGTGATCGTGCCAAAATAAAACCACTATGACAGCAAAGAAACGCTCTGGCGGCATCGTCTATTCAACCAACCCTGATTTCCGTTACGACAGTGGTGATCAACCCGGCCAGGAAACATTGCCTCCTGCTGAGCAAAAACTCAGGGTTCATCTGCAGCGCCTGAAGGGGAATAAAATGCTGACCATTATCCGCGGGTTCTGTGGCACCGAAAGCGATCTGAAGGAACTTGGCAAGCATTTGAAATCGGCATGCGGCGTCGGGGGTAGTGTGAAAGACGGGGAGATCCTTATCCAGGGCGACCAGCGCGAAAAGGTCCTTGGTCTGCTGATCAGTGCGGGCTATGCTGCCAAAAAGTCCGGTGGCTGATGAAGCGCTGCGACAGTGGCGATCAGTTGAGCCCGGGATCGATGGGGAAGTTTTCCCAGTAGCTGTATTCATTGCCCAGCTTCCTGAGGGCAAGCTCCCACAGCTTGTCAGGCTCGGTGTTCATCAGCGTTTCTGCCGGCAATCCCGAAACCAGCCACGAGTTCCTTTGCAGCTCATCTTCAAGCTGCTTGCTTCCCCATCCGGAATAGCCTATGCAAAAGCGGATCTGGTTGGTATTGATCTGCCTGAGCAGCATAAGCTCCCTTACCGATGCGATATCACCCCCCCAGTAAAGTCCGTCGATGATCTTCAAACTGTTATCGATAAGATCGCCCAGGGTATGGATGAAAAAAAGGCTTGAGTTGCTTACAGGCCCACCCAGGAAAAGCTGGCCCCCGAATTCGGGAAAATCGGAAACGATTTCATTGAATTTATTGTCGATAGGCTTGTTCATGATGATGCCGAACGACCCTTCTTCATTATGTTCAGCAAGCAACACAACCGAACGCTTGAAATAATTGTCGGCAAGCAGGGGTTCCGAAATAAGGATGTTCCCCCTCACCGGCTTGAGGTTGTTGCTCCTGATCTTGATTATTTTATTGATGTCGGTCATCCGGTATAATAAAAGCAATTGTTTTACCTTTGATCACCAAAGTACAAAAATAATACCAATAAGTCATCATGACAGCTGATCGAAGTGATCTTTACCACGAATTGCGAAGGAAACATGGCTTTTTTGTATATGAGGAATTTTCCTATGAATTCATTCATAATGAGTTACATATCGGGTACGTTTTCAATCTTTCCGACGACCTTACTTTTCGTCCTGAATTAAGGCTTGCCATGCCTGACGTGGCGGAGCCTGACATGATATCAGATTCCCTCATCAGGAATCTTGTTTTCAATTTGGGGATGGTTGAAATGCTCAGTTACTGGAAAGCTGCCTGTCCGCCCAAGGTGATCATCAGGCCGGCATCGCTCGATGCAATTCAGCTGGCATGGTGGAAAAAGCTGTTCCTGAATGGCCTGGGTGAGTTTTTCTACACGAACGGCATTGTGCCCGGAAACGATTTTGTTGATCTTGAAGCCCATCACGGGCCATTATTCCATCGTGCAGCGCATGATGGCGGCGGACGCGGGATCCTCGTGCCGGTAGGTGGAGGGAAGGATTCGGCCGTAACCCTTGAGCTGTTGTCGGGAACAGGCAGATGCAGGCCGTTCATGGTCAATCCTTGGCCTGCTTCACTGCATACTGCCCGCAAGGCCGGCTTCAGCGATCATGAAATGATCTTCATGTACAGGACCATCGATCCGCTCCTCCTCGAACTTAACAGCCGGGGTTACCTGAACGGACACACACCCTTTTCGGCAATGCTCGCTTTTGCTTCGGCTCTTGCCGCGGCATTACACAAGCTTGATGCGATAGCCCTCTCGAACGAGTCCAGCGCCAATGAGCCCACCATCCCCGGGACGGGCATCAACCACCAGTATTCGAAAACCCTTGAGTTCGAAAATGATTTCAGGGATTATATGGCCGCTTATGTCAGCACGGGGATCAATTATTACAGTTATCTGCGCCCGCTGAACGAATTGCAGATCGCGAAGATTTTTTCCGGCTTCACGCAGCATCACGATACTTTCAGGAGTTGCAACCCCGGCAGCAAAACGAATACATGGTGCGGAAAATGCCCGAAGTGCCTGTTCACCTGTATTATCCTCTCTCCCTTCCTCCGACCGGACGACCTCAACAGGATATTCGGACGTGATCTTCTCGATGATGAAGAGCTACTCCCTATCCTTTGGCAGCTCACCGGTTTTGCCGACGAGAAGCCATTCGAATGCATTGGCACTGTGGATGAGGTGAACGCTGCGCTGAAATTCCTCGTGCGGCGCAACAGGGAGGCAGGCCTTCCCTTGCTCCTCAGGAAATATGCGGACAGGATGGGGGAAACCGGCGATCCGGTGGAGGCACTGGATACACTTTTGAAAGCGTTCGGTGCGCATAATATCCCGGAAGGGAAAGGACTTGACATACTTAAAGGCATCACAGATGGTTTCTGATATCCGCTCCATGCTCGAAGGGAAAAAGGTACTGATCCTCGGCTACGGCAGGGAAGGGCAGTCGACATACCGCCTGCTGAGGTCGTGGTTCCCCACCATGCCCCTGTGCATTGCCGACAGGGATAAGGATATCGGGTTATCCGGTCATGAACTGCAGGCGGATGAGTATGCGACGGTGGTCGCCGGCGAGCAATACCTCGACCGCTGCAGTGATTACGATCTTGTGATCAAATCGCCCGGACTGCCTTATGCCCTGGTGTCGTCAAAGGTCGACCCGGCCAGGATCACATCACAGACCGACCTTTTCATGAGGGCTCATGCTTCAAGGGTTATCGGCGTGACGGGTACCAAAGGCAAGAGCACGGTCACCAGCCTTATCCATCACATCCTTGCCAGCTCGGGCAGAAATGCCGTCCTTGCGGGCAACATCGGTGTGCCGCCCCTCGATGCGGCCGACAGCATTGATGAAGATACCCTTGTTGTGTTTGAAATGTCGTCGCACCAGCTCGAGCATATCAGTATTGCGCCGCAGACAGCGGTGATCCTGAACGTTTTTCCCGAACATCTCGACCACTATCGCGACTTTACGGCATATAAGATGGCAAAGTTCAATATCGCCGGCGAGCAGCCTGAGGGCGGCTGCCTGGTGTACAATGCCGATGATCCGATCATCGGGGAACTTATCAGGGCCCAGAAAACCGGGAAAAAGATGCTGTCGTTTTCCCTGGGCACGCACGGCGACGCCCACGCCTCTTTCGATGGCAGCCGGATCATCTGCCGGGCTGAAGATGGCTCAATCCTTCATTTTCCCATCGCAAATGCCGATATGCCGGGGAGGCATAATGTGGCCAATATGATGGCAGCAGTGCTGGTGTGCATGATCATGGGCCTTGCGTACAGGGAAATACTGGAAGGCATCGAGACCTACCGGCGCCTGCCCCACCGCCTCGAATACTCGGGGACTTTCCGGGGGATCAGCTTCTATGACGACTCAATTGCCACCATCCCGGAGGCAAGCATCGAAGCCCTGAAAACCCTTGGAAAGGTTGATATGCTGATCCTTGGCGGCTTCGACAGGGGCCTCGAATACCATGGCCTCCGTGAATGGATAAGCACCAATACCGTGCCTCATCTCGTGTTCATGGGCGAAGCCGGGAAAAGGATGTACAGCGAATGGCATGATAAGCTGCCGGATGGGGTGAGATGTCATAACGCAGGGTCGATGCAGGAGGCTTTCGAGGTGGTCATCAGGGTGCTGGGGCCGGGCGACGTATGCCTTTTATCGCCGGCGGCAGCCAGCTATGGCATGTTCAGGAACTTTGAGGAGAGGGGCGACGTATTCAAAAAAATGGCAGCCTCCCTGTAGGCGGTTGCCATTATCACTGAAAGACCACTAAAGGGTAACAGGATCGTGTTGCTATGCTTTTGTATCCTCTTTTTCCTCATCCCCCTGCT
>CAZHYA010000161.1:0-6250 GCA_964536525.1 uncultured Bacteroidales bacterium
AGCCTATTCCAGTGCCGACAGTGCACTCACTGCACTCACAACCTCCTTTACCGTCGACATCCTTGGCATCAACAAAAGGGAAAGGCTCTCGGCAAAGCAACGCACGCATGTACGCTACCGCGTACATCTTGGCATCTCCTTGCTTGTGCTGGTGGTGATCCTGGCCTTCAATGCGATCAGCGACCAAAGCGTGATCTCCAGCCTCTTCACCATCGCCGGATATACTTATGGACCGCTGCTGGGGATGTTTGCTTTCGGGCTTTTTACAAAGCACAAGCTGCGCGATGCCTATGTCCCGGTCATTGCCGTCATGTCGCCGGCGTTATGCTATCTTCTGAGCATTTACGATAAACAGTGGTTTCATGGCTACGACCTGGGCTTTGAGCTGCTGCTCGTCAATGGACTGATCACCTTTATTGGGCTCCTCCTTGTTCGTAAAAAGTGAAAAGTTCATCTATGATACATCTTTGTTTTTAGATATTTTCGCAGCGAAATATCGGGTTCAGCGTATTTATATTGAGATCACTTCAGCGAATTGCCATGCGGTTTGCAGGTATAAGTGCTCAATATGACAATACCCTGGACCTTAAGCAATTGACCGACGAACTTAGCAATAAACCAGTCATATGGAAAACATCCGTTTTAAGGCCCTTGAGGCTACCCTGAGCCGAAAGCCGGCAGTATTCAGGCTCCCTTCGGGAAAGATATCCGACTATTTTGGTGAGCAGACCTTCAACCAGGTGTCGATGCAGGAGTTCCTGCCCGGCGAAGCCTACACCCAGGTGCTTCGTTCCATGAGTCACGGGGCGAAGATCGACCGCAAGATGGCCGACCAGATCGCTGCCTCGCTCAAGGCCTGGGCCATGAGCAAGGGGGCCACGCACTATACGCATTGGTTCCATCCGCTCACGGGTGCCACAGCCGAAAAACACGACGCCTTCATCAATCCCATGGAAGGCGGCAAAGCCATAGAAAATTTCCAGGGCGTGCAGCTCATACAACAGGAGCCCGATGCCTCGAGTTTTCCCAGCGGAGGCATCCGCAACACTTTCGAGGCGCGCGGCTACACGGCCTGGGACCCTGCAAGCCCGGCCTTCATCATGGATAACACCCTCTGCATCCCTACGGTATTTGTTTCCTATACCGGCGAAGCCCTCGACTACAAGACACCACTGCTCAGCGCCATTGATGCCATCGACAAGGCGGCAACTGACGTTTGCCGCTACTTCGACAAGGAGGTGAACAAGGTTTATCCCACCCTGGGATGGGAGCAGGAATACTTTCTTGTGGATACTGCACTATATATGGCACGCCCCGACCTTTTGCTTACCGGCAGGACGGTCTTCGGCCATGCATCGGCCAAGGATCAGCAGCTTTCCGACCATTATTTCGGGAGCATTGCCCAGCGTGCCAAGGAGTTTATGAAAGAGTTCGAATATGAATCGCACCGGCTGGGCATCCCCTTGAAGACAAGGCATAATGAGGTGGCGCCTAACCAGTTTGAGTGTGCTCCGGTGTATGAGGAAACCAACCTGGCTGTCGACCATAACCAGTTGCTCATGCATATCATGCAAAAGGTGGCAAGGGGTCACGACCTTACCGTTTTGCTTCATGAGAAACCCTATGCCAGGGTGAATGGCTCTGGCAAGCATAACAACTGGTCGCTCGCCACGGATTCCGGAATAAATTTGCTCAGTCCCGGCAAGGATGCAAAGTCGAACCTTCGCTTCATCACCTTCCTGGTGAATATCCTCATGGCACTCAATGAGCATGCGGGCCTGCTCAGGGCCAGCATTGCATCTGCCGGCAATGACCTCCGCCTGGGGGCTCATGAGGCTCCGCCGGCCATCATCTCTGCTTTCATCGGTTCGCACCTCAGCAAGACACTCGACGAGATAGAGAAAAGCAAGATCAATGGCAAATTCAAAACCGATGGTCAGCTTGAGATGAACCTCAACATCCCGAAGATACCGGAGATCCTTGCCGACAACACCGACCGCAATCGTACCTCCCCATTTGCATTCACAGGCAATAAATTCGAATTTCGCGCAGTGGGCTCCTCTGATACCTGTTCCAATGCCATGACGGCACTTAACCTTATCGTTGCCGACCAGTTACAAAAATTCAAACAGGAGGTAGATGCGCTCATTGCGAAGAAGATCCCTAAAAACAAGGCGATATACCAGGTGGTGAAGGCATACATCAAAGCATCGAAAAGGATACGTTTTGAAGGCAATTCGTACAGCCAGGAATGGGTGGAAGAGGCTGCCAGGCGGAAACTGCCCAACCTGCAGTCGACTCCGGAGGCACTCAGGGAATACATCAGCGAGGAAACCTTAAGGCTGTTCGAAGAGAACAAGGTGCTCACAAGGAGGGAGCTTTATGCCCGATACGATATCAAGCTTGAAAACTATGTGAAAAAGATACAGATCGAATCGCGCGTCATTGGCGACCTTGCCAAAAACCATATTATCCCCATCGCGGTGAGATACCAGAATACCCTCATCGAGAATGCCAGAGGGTTAAGCGAAGTGCTTGATTCCAAGACTTATGTCAAGCTTTCGCGCAACCAGATCCAGACCATCAAGGAGATATCCGAACATATCACCATGGTCAAAACGCAGGTCGACGCCATGCTGGAAGAACGCAAGGTTGCCAACCGGCTGCCATCCAACGAGGAAGCTGCCAGGGCATACCACGAGAAGGTGGTGCCGTATTTCGATATCATCCGACGGCATGTCGACAAGCTGGAACTGCTTGTTGATGATGAGTTGTGGCCGCTTCCGAAATACCGGGAGTTGTTGTTTATCAGGTAGAATTGCTGGAGGCCGCTGTCAAAAGCCTCCAGCCTCTGTCAAAAGCCTCCAGCCTCTGCCGGGAGCTTGCGGCCCCTGCTAAGGGCCGCAGGCAAATGTTGTTATGCTCTGCAAATCAATACTATACATATTATTAACATATATCGAATAACATAATATTACTTGCGATGAAGATCCCAAGCAATATTTTTCTATTTTTGGCAAACCTCCTGAACGGTTATAAAATTCAGTGAAGGACAGCATCCGCTTCCGGGTTACTTTATTATTAACTGATCGATTAATTGATAGCAGATTCATGATCTTTAAAAAAAACAAAGCAGACAAAAACTACAAGGTCATCAGCGTCAGGGCTTTTGCCTGGGACCGCGTAATGAATAAAAAACGAAAGTATCGCCGGGTGTTCGACAGGCATGAGATCAATTACCTTAGTGTGGCACTCGAATTTTACAATAAGCTTTTCGACGAGGAAGACTGGAAAACTGAGGTTACCTTTAAAGCTTTTGAGCTCAGCGGCGGCAAGCGTGCAAAAGAAATTTGCAGCCAAACCAAGGAATATGAGGTTTCCATGGACCAGAACAGCGTGTTATTTGATTTTGGCTGGGGCAACGACGAATATGGCAAGTTCTGGAATCAAGGCGATTATATGTGGGAGGTGCTCATCGACGGGGAACCGGCCGGCGAGGCGAAGTTCCATATCGAAGAGGAAGGGAAGGTCGCCGATCATGAAAATCCCTATTTTCAGGCGCCCAAAGGCGATCTGCCGGAAGAAGAGCGGGTTTATCTGAAGCAGTTTTCGAAAAAGGATGCCAGGTACATCATGTCTGAATTAAAATTTATCAATAAGATTGAGCAGGAATGGCTCTGTGAGCTCTTCTTTAACTACTATGACGATACGGGCAGTCTTATAGGCGTAGCCGACAGCCTGGGATATATCACGCCAAGCCTGGGCCCTGGCGAGCCCTTTACCATAACGGCCGGATGGGGCAGTGCCGATGCCGACTCCTGGTTGCATGACAACTATCGCGTTGAAGTGGTCTTTATGGACCAGGTGGTAGCCATGATCCCTTTCAGTGTCGGCGACAGCAATGTTGAAAGGCTGAGCGACTACGAAGCCCTGGTCAATGAAGAAGTGAATGAGTTCTATGGTCACCGGGGGCTACCTGAAAAAAAGACTGAAGAGAATTCCGGCGACGAGGGTGAAAAGGATGACGAAAACAATGATACTGCTGAAAAAGATGTCAGCATCGAAATCAACGACAGACCGCTCGAGGAGATCCTCGCCGACCTCGACAAACTCATCGGCCTTGACGGTATCAAGGAGAAGGTCCGCGAATATGTCGACTATATCACCTACCTGCAATACCGACGTGAAAAGGGCATCCCCGATGATGAAGAGATCAGCCTGCATAGTGTTTTTACGGGCAACCCCGGTACGGGCAAGACTACCGTGGCCAAGCTGCTCGGACAAATCTTCCATGCTATTGGCCTGCTCTCCAAGGGGCATGTGCATACCGTTGAGAGCAGCGACCTGATCTCAGGCTATGTCAGGCAGACGGGCAAAGACACTGAGGCTGCCATTGAGAAGGCACGCGGTGGCATCCTGTTCATCGATGAGGCATATATGCTATTTAAGGAAGGGGCCACTAACGACTTTGGCCCTGAAGCCGTGGCGGCACTGATCACAGAGATGAGCGACGGTCCCGGCGATATTGCCATCATGGTGGCAGGCTATCCGGTGGAGATGGAGCGCTTCATCAACTCCAACCCCGGTATCAAGTCGCGTTTCAGGAATTATTACCATTTTGAGGACTATACCCCTGAAGAACTCACGGCCATTGCGCAGTATGCTGCCAGGGAAAAGGACGTGAGCCTTTCGCCCGAAGCACTTGAAAAGGTGAAGAAGATACTCACCGAGGCCTTCCGGCGGCGCGACCGCAGCTTCGGCAATGCACGCCTGGCACATTCAATGGTCGACGAGTCCAAGATGAATATGGGCATCAGGGTGGTACGGCATCACGATCCCGATGAAATAACCAAAGAAATGCTCACGCAAATTGAAGCTGTCGATGTGGAAGACCCGCACGCAGGAAAGATGGCCGAACGTCTCAAGCTGGAAATCGACAAACCCCTGCTGGATGAGGCGATAGCAGAGCTCAATGCCCTGACCGGCCTGCACACCATCAAGCAGGAGGTGAACGAACTTATACGCCTCACGAAATACTACCGTGAGATGGACCGCGATGTGCTTAAGGCTTTCAGTATGCATGCCATCTTCATGGGTAATCCCGGTACGGGCAAGACAACCGTGGCGCGCATACTGGGCAGGATCTATAAGGCCTTGGGTTTGCTGGAACGTGGGCACCTTATCGATGCCGACGCAAGCGACCTGGTGGCCGGGTACGTCGGGCAGACTTACGAAAAGACAAAGAACCTGATCAAGGAAGCCATGGGCGGAGTATTGTTCATCGATGAGGCATACAGTATTACCGACAGCGCAGGGCACGGCAGCGGAGCTGACTTTGGCAAGAAGGCCATCGCAGCGCTCATCAAAGAGATGGAAGACCACCGTGGCGAGTTTGCCGTCATCGCCGCCGGATATCCCGACAATATGCAGCAGTTCATAGCCTCTAACCCCGGCATCAAATCACGCTTCGACCGGACTTTTAACTTTGAGGACTTCAGTGAGGATGAATTGTGGGTGATCGCCGTGAGCATGCTGTCGGACAGGGGGTTGAAAGCAGACAAGGAAGCTGAGCGGCATATGAAGGAGTATATTGCACACCTCTATGCTACGCGCAACAAGTTTTTTGGCAATGCCCGCTCGATCAGGAAAATGGTGGAAAAGGCATTCCGTAATCATGAGCTCAGGATGGCTGATACACCAATGGCCGAACGCACCAAGACCATGATCACAACGCTCACACTTGAAGATGTTAAGGAGTTCGTGCCTGCCAGCGAGCACACCGCAAGAAAGGGGATAGGATACAAATTTGGGGATCAGGGCTGATCCTCGTTCTGAAGTTCGTCGATCCTGTTGCTGTCTTCCAGGGCTTTCTCCTCCTCACCCGTCGCCTTGTAGATGGATTCCCTGATAATGTATGCGAGGATGTCTTTTTCATCGATACTGATGGATTTGTTCACATCGTTGAGCGCCTTGTCGTATTTTCCCAGCTCACTCAGCACTTCAGCCCTCGAATCAAGGTAAAGGGTGTCGTCGGGTTCCAGTTTTACGGCAATATCGAATTCGATGAGGGCAGCCCTGTGCTTGCCTGCCCGAAGGTACAGGTCGCCCCTGTTGTAATAGTAAAAAGCATCATCGGGTTTGATGGCGATGGCTCTATTGAAATCGCCCAGCGCCTCATGCATCAACCCCAGGTCGCGGTAGGCCATACCGCGCTCTGTCAGGAGCCATGCGTCATCATGCTCTTCTTCGA
>CAZHYA010000162.1:0-6219 GCA_964536525.1 uncultured Bacteroidales bacterium
ATGTGAACGACCTGCGCGACAGGGTTGAGGCCGATGTGGTGAATAACATCGACCTTGAGTTTATCCTTAATGAACGGGCACGCGAGCTCTATTGGGAATGCCACAGGCGGACCGACCTCATCCGTTACGGAAAATTCACAGGGGGCGATTACCTCTGGCCATGGAAAGGAAAGGTAAAGGAAGGGATAGCTACCGACAGCAAGTATGACCTTTTCCCGATACCTGCGTCAGACCTGACCGCCAATCCAAACCTGATACAGAATACAGGATATTAAAAACTTAAAATCAATACGCTATGAAGAACATGAAATATATTTTTCTGCTTATTCTGGGATTGGGTGTGCTGTTCGCGTGTAAAAAACCCGATAGCGAGCCTGTCCTGGATATGAGCCAGACCGTGGCACCGGGCATCAGCAGTCCGGATGACGGGGGAACCTATGTGCTTACCAGCGAGGACGCTGCAAACGACTTCGCCAGCTTCCAGTGGTCGGCCGCAGTGTATAATCTTCCTGATCTTGAAACCGTGAAATATGCACTGCAGTATGATCTGGCCGACAGTAACTTTAAAAATGTTGCCAGCCTGATCACTACGGAAGAGCTGATGTTTACACCGACAGTGTCCGCGATGAACGACAAGGCCCTGGCCATGGGAGCAGTGGTTGGGGAAGCCACTGACTTCTCCTTCAGGATCAAGTCATTTATCAATGACGAAACCGGTTATTCCGATGCTTTTTCGCAGGTGATCACACTCACGATCACCCCATACGAAGATGTGGTGACCTCGAAAGTGATCTATCTGCTGGGGAGCGGCACTACTATTGGCTGGGATAACACCAAGGCCTGGCCCATGACTCCGCTTGGCAACGGTAAATATGCCATTACGGAACATCTGGTTCCGGGTGCCGACCAGTTCATCAAGTTTATCTCCATACTCGGCCAGTGGGCACCACAATGGGGCACCGACGCCACAGGTACCGCTGAAGAAGGGCCGCTGGTATACAGGCCTGATGAAACTGTGGCTGACCCTGCAGCAATACCCGTTGGCGAAACGGAAGGCAACTACTATATAGAGGCCGATACGGTTAACCTCACTTACACTACCATACTGACTTCGGGATCACTATACCTCGTCGGTGGCGGGACCCCTGCCGGGTGGGATAACACCCTGGCATTGCCTTTTACACAGGATCCCGATACGCTGACGAAATTCACCATCGTGACCAGCCTTAATGCCGAGGGGGGAATGAAATTCCTTGAAGTACTTGGGCAATGGGCACCGCAATGGGGTTCATACGACGGGGGACCTGAAGGAGGGACACTCTCCTACAGGCCAACCGAAAGCGTGCCTGATCCTCCCGAAATCCCGGTACCGGGCACGGCAGGTGAATATGTGATCACGGTTGATCTGAGAGCCATGAAATACTGGCTCACGGCCCAGTAGGATAGGGCTTAAATAATTGTATGTCAGTATTATATGTTTAATATTGCGGAATGTATAACGGCATAGGCTTTTTCGGGGAACGGAGTTGATTATTCCCCGGAACCCGAAAAAGTCTGCCGTTTTTTTGACATCAACATAAATTTTATTGTAACTTTACAGGTTGACAGATTGTTAAACAATAGAAAAAAGTTGTATATTTAATCAAATAATTTTATTCACTTAAATTTAGCGCTATGAGAAAACTTTTACTTTTTGTTTCTTCATTATTCATCGCTGTGGCCCTAATGGCACAGTACAATGTAACGTTTCAGGTAGACCTGAATGAACTTCCTGACTTTAATGCTGAAACCACCGATGTTTATATTGCCGGTGACTTTCTGGGTTGGGAACAGCCCGGATCCAATACGGATTATATGATGACACCCAACGCTACCGACCCGCTCATCTACGAATTCGTATATGAATTTGCTGCCGGCGAAAATGTGGCTGCCTTCAAATTCTTCCTTATTTACGATGCAACACCCAGCTGGGATAATGGTGAGTGGACCGGCGATCCTAACCGTGTAGCTGTTTTTATTGGTGAAACCACAGTAAAATACACATGGGCAGACAAGCCAAACCTGGTGACTTTCAATGTCGATATGGAAAATGCCACCGAGTTTGATCCGGTAACGGATGAGATCTTCATCGCAGGCAATCTTGCCAATGGATGGGCCCAGCCCGGCACGGTACAGTATTACAAGCTTACCCCACCGGCCAAGGAGCTTCTCTATTCCATTACCCTGCAGGTCTATACCTCCGACGATGTCCAGTACAAGTATTTCAGGGTGATCGACGGAGTGCCAAGCTGGGATAACGGTGAATGGACCGGCGACCCGAACAGGATGGTGGCCGTGGCTTCCGATACGATCTTTAACGACATCTGGGGAACCACAGGCATTATCGATAACAACATCGATGCTATACGTTCGCTCTTTCCAAACCCATGTCAGTCGTACCTCAATGTAACATTGAACAACGACATCAACCAGGTGAATTCAATTGAAATACACAACATCCTTGGCGAACTGGTTTATACCCTTGAAAACCTCTCCATGCAAAAGGAGATCAGGTTGAGCACCAGTGACCTTACCAATGGTCTGTATTTCCTTACCATCCGTAACAACCAGGGTTACCAGGTTGCAAAATTTGTGAAAGAATAGTTCGATCACTTATCATTGAAAGCCCTGCCCCGACGCAGGGCTTTTTTTTTGCTTATCGGATTTATTGACCCGGTTTTGTGAATATTTGCCATGCACACAGCATGGATCAGCTTTCTCATTGCCGGTAAAAATTCCATGCCGGCGAACATTAGGTTCAGTTTTGTGTCTATATTAATGTGAATCAAGTAACTTTGTCAATCCAACATACTTAATCATGAAGATAATCAAC
Source organism: uncultured Bacteroidales bacterium (assembly GCA_964536525.1). Lineage (GTDB taxonomy): Bacteria > Bacteroidota > Bacteroidia > Bacteroidales > B18-G4 > B18-G4. The sequence continues at coordinate 2,873 of CAZHYA010000162.1, forward strand.
ACTTTGTTCTTTTCATTACTGATCACCTTTTCGGCGCTTTCGCAGGTGGTTACCACCGACCCTGCATTTCCTGTCACCAACCAGAGTGCATTGGTCACTTTTGATGCAACACAAGGCAATGGAGGCCTGGCCGGTTATACCGGCGACGTATATGCCCATACCGGGGTGCTGACAGAGGAAAGCCAGACACCCACCGACTGGAGATACGTAAAGTCGGGATGGGGCGTGAATATCCCGGAAACAAAGATGAACAGGATAGCTTCCGACCTTTATACCCTCGAGATCACCCCATCCATAAGGGAATATTACGGTGTTCCTCAGGATGAGGAAATCCTCAGCATGGCCTTTGTGTTCCGAAGCAGTGAGGAAGTGGGCGGACAGTGGCTTGAAGGGAAGACAGAAACCGGTGGCGATATCTTTGTGGATGTCACTGAACCGGGACTTAACCTTACTTTCCTGCAACCGGTAACGACACCGGTCCTTGTTGCCCTGAACGAACCGATAACCATTGAGGTTCAGGCCAATGAGGCAGAACAGCTAAGCCTTTTCGTGGAGGATATCCTCATCTCACAAACAAACGGTAACTACCTGTTTGAAACCTATACCCCTGAGTCCATAGACATGCACTGGATCAGGGCTGTTGCCGAAAACAATGAAGGTTCGGTGGCTGATTCCTTTTATTTCCATGTCAGGCCTGAAGTGGTTATTGAGATGCTGCCTGGCGGGGTGCGCGACGGGATAAACTATACGAGCGACACATCGGTGGTTCTGAGCTTACTGGCACCCGGGAAACAGTTTGTATACGTGATCGGCGATTTCAACAACTGGGAGATCGATAACCATTACTATATGAAAATGACCCCCGACAGCCTTCGCTTCTGGCTGGAGATCGGTGGGCTGACACCCGGACAGGAATATATCTTTCAGTATTATATCGACGGAGAGGTTAAAGTTGGCGACCCATATGCCGACAAGACCAGCGATCCCTGGAATGACCATGATATCTCTGAACAGACATATCCCGGCCTGATCGACTATCCGGCCGGAAAAACCGAAGGCATCGCCACAGTGCTCCAGACCGCCCAGGAAGCTTACCCATGGCAGGTTGAAAATTTTGTACCTGCAAAAACTACCGACCTGGTTATCTACGAAATGCTGGTCAGGGATTTCACGACCCGGCATTCCTATGCAGCGGTGACCGACACGCTCGATTACCTTGTCCGCCTGGGGGTCAACGTGCTGGAGCTGATGCCCGTTAACGAATTCGAAGGCAACAGCAGCTGGGGCTACAACCCTTCGTTCTATTTTGCCCCCGACAAGTATTACGGGCCGAAGAATGAACTAAAAAGGCTGATCGACGAATGCCACAAGCGTGGCATTGCCGTGGTCCTCGATATGGTGCTCAACCATTCTTACGACCAGTCGCCACTGGTGCAGATGTACTTCGACGGCAATAATCCTACCCCCGACAACCCCTGGTATAACAGCCAGCATAACTTCACCAATACCGCAGCACAATGGGGCAATGATTTTAATCATGAAAGTATTTATACCCAGAATTTTATCGACAGCGTGAACAGCTACTGGATGAGCGAATACCGTTTCGACGGATTCAGGTTCGACTTCACCAAAGGTTTCAGCAATACCCTGCATACAAGCAACGACCCCTGGGGAAGCAATTACGACGCCGACAGGATCGCCATCCTTAAACGCATGGCCGATGAGATATGGAAGCGTAACGAAGACGCCATCGTGATCTTTGAACACCTTGCAGAGAATTCAGAGGAGAAAGTGCTGGCCAACTACGGGATCCTGCTCTGGGGAAATGCCAATTACAACTATGCCGAAGCCTCGATGGGCTACAACGAGAATGGGAAATCCGATTTTTCCTGGGTCTCATATAAAAAAAGGAACTGGAACGACCCGCACGTGGTGGGATATATGGAAAGCCACGATGAGGAAAGGATCATGGTGAAGAACATCCTGTATGGCGATTCATCAGGATATTACAACCTCAGGGATACCACCAGGGCGCTAGACCGCATCAGGCTGGTTTCGGCATTCTTCTATACCATCCCGGGCCCAAAGATGATCTGGCAGTTTGGTGAGTTGGGATATGATTATTCTATCGACTATAACGGAAGATTGGGAGAGAAGCCAGTGCGTTGGGACTATTACAGTGACTGGCGACGGAACTATAACTATCATTTCATCTCTTCGCTCATCAACCTCCGGGTGAATTATGATGTGTTCGAGACCGATGATTACATCCTGAATGTGGCCCCGGCCATGAAGAGCATCAAGCTTTTCGGCGATGACATGGATGTGGTGATCGTGGGTAATTTTGGCCTAAGCGATGATGTGATCGCTCCCGGTTTCGGGCAGGCCGGTGCATGGTACGAGTTCTTTACCGGTGATACGCTGCTCGTGGAGGATGTAAATATGGAACTGTCGCTGCGACATGGCGAATACCGGCTGTATACCGACCTCAGGGTGGCCCCCCCGGACATCGGGACCGGGATCGCTGATGCAGGTGCCGGAGATGACCTGGTAGCCCTGCTGTACCCCAATCCCGTAACATCTTCTGCCCACATTGCAGTGGCACTGCCACATGCGGCAAAACTTAAAATAGATGTTTACGACCTCCTTGGATCAAAACATGTTTCCCTCCGGGAAAAGGGCTTTCGTGCCGGATCACATACCATCGAACTCGATCTTCAGGCATTGGTACCCGGTATCTATTTCTGTGTGATCAATGCCAATGGATCAAGGGAAACGATAAAGATCATAAAACAATAGTTTTAACAGGGCTTTGGCTTGAATTCATTGATGAGGTGTCGCCTTACGCTTCAGGTATCGCGCTGGCGGGAAGAAATTTTATCCTTTCGATAAGGGCACAGCCATAGAAAACATACGCTGCTCCCGGCAGGGGAGACCCTGCCAGAGGCAGGCAGCGTTCATTCAGTTCATATGGTTACCTAACCAGTTTCGCATATGCCACGGGCGGCTGTATGCTATCATCGATTCTGATCTCGACAATATCACCGTGCTCAGCGAGCAGGCGCGAAAGCCTGCCGTATTTTACACCCTTTTTGCGGATGAAGGCTCCCATCTTTGCAAGGTTGGCCCATCCTTCCTCATCGGCACATTTGTTAACTGCTTCGATAATGATGTTTTCAAGTTCGGATCTATCCATAACACTCATATTATATTATTCAAAAGTTAAGGAACATTGGTCAGTCTGCTCTTTTAAGGATAATATAAATTTTACTCCTGAGTCTTATTACAGTTTATCAAAGATAATGCATTTGGAAGGGAAAGTCAATATTTACCGGGTACGTGGCTTT
>CAZHYA010000163.1:0-6211 GCA_964536525.1 uncultured Bacteroidales bacterium
ATAGAATAATATGCCCCTTCTGAATACGACCAGTCAACATCAAGCTGGTTACCCATTGAATCGGTAACGATCAGGTCGCCAAGTGTAGTCGGCCTTCCGCGGTCGATAACGATCTTTGAACTCCAACGGTCGTTAAAGTTGTATGCTAAGCCGAGATGCGCCCGTCCGAAATAATAACCGTATCGATGATCTGAAAATTCATAATTAGCCGTCGCGAAGACCTGCACGATCGGATCTAATTTGTTCAGATCAAATTTTTTAACTCCAACGGTATCCTGGGCACTGACGGTTAAAGTTGCCGCGACAAGAAAAAAACAGAGATATTGTCGAATGCCGGTCATCTTTAAATACTTAGAATAAAAAACCATAAATCATCCCTGATAATGTTGCCATTACAACAACGAGCGAAACATAAACCAGGGTTTTCTGCGTTCCGATAACCCCCCGGATCACCAGGATATTGGGTAACGACAATGAGGGGCCGGCCAGTAACAGGGCTAGCGCCGGCCCTTTTCCCATTCCTGAAGCGATCAACCCCTGCAGGATGGGCACCTCGGTGAGGGTGGCAAAATACATAAACGCTCCCACTACCGAAGCAAAGAAATTTGAGAACAACGAATTTCCGCCAACCAGCCCTGCGATCCACTCGTCAGGGATGATCCCTGCCATGGCGGTATCGTCGTGCGTCGACCCCAGCAAAAATCCCGCGATCAGCACCCCGATCGCCAGTAAAGGCATGATCTGTTTGGCAAAATCCCAGGAAGCAATGGTCCACTGCCTGTTATCCGGTTCTCTTTTGTCGAGCAGCGTGATGATGCTTATCCCGGCGATGCCCACGACCATGGGTACCAGCGGCGACGGGCTGAGAAACGCTGAAGCGGCGGTGGCAATGCCCGCCAGAACAACATGCAGCCATTTCAGTTTCAGGATAAAGATCAGGGAAAATATCAGCAAGATGGCAAATGCCGAGGTGATGTACCACTTATTAAACCATAACCAGTACCATATCCCGCTGCTCACATCATCGCCGGGTTTACCCCAGTTGGCAAAGACCAGGATCAGCACCAGGGTAAAGAAATAGAAGGCGGTTTGCCACATGGGCCTTTTCTCCGGGATATCAGGGAAATTCAATTGCTCTTCGCGCTTGGCGCGTTCTTCTTTACGGTATATCAACGACATGGCCGACCCGATCACCACGGCAAAAACCACGGCCCCGATGATCCGGGCAACCCCCATTTCAAAACCAAGGATGCGTGCGGTTAAAATGATCGCAAGGATATTTATGGCCGGACCGGAATACAGAAACGCGATGGCCGGGCCTAAACCGGCTCCCCTTTTATGAATGCTCGAAAAAAGCGGAAGTATGGTGCAACTGCAAACCGCCAGGATGGTGCCCGAAACCGATGCCACGGTATAGGCAAGCCATTTGGGGGCCTTTGCACCAAAGTATTTCATTACGGCCCCCTGGCTGACAAACACTGCAATGACCCCGGCAATGAAGAATGCCGGCAACAGGCATAATATCACATGCTCCCTGGCATACCATTTGGTCAGGTCGAACATGGCCATGATGGCTTCCCTGAACCTTAAACTCTCCAGCGGCATATAAAAGGCAAACAGGAACACCAGCAGCATCCAGAACAAGATCTTACTTTCCTTTTTCCATTCCATTTCAATACGAATTATCGGTTAAGCCGGTATTTTGTTCGTAATTAACCGAACAATTGAGGTAAAAATTTTAAAAATAGATCAGGATGACGTAATACAATCCAGTACCGATGAACAGCACCGCGATGACCCTCCTGAACCAGGTTTCGAATACTTTCAGGCGGTTATACAAATTACCGACACCCGAAACGGTATATGCCAGCAACCAGGCAAAGATGATGACCGGTATGCCCGTGGCTATTGCAAACACAAAAGGCAGATAAAGGCCAGAAGCGCTGCTGATCGTCATGGGAATGAGCATCCCGAAATACAGCACGCCGCTGTATGGACAGAATGCCAGGGCAAAGACGATCCCGAGCAATAATGCATCCAGGTAATTGATCCTGCCTTTATCCTGTATGCGTTTCGAAAACCTTCCCATTCCCGGGAATTTTATCCTGAACACATCAAGCATGAACAATCCGATGATGATCAGCAACGGGCCGAGGATCCTTTCGCCATACTGCTGGAACCATCCCGACACCTTGAACTGGTCGGCACCGATATAGATGATCACTGCTAAAACAGTATAGGAAATCGCTCTTCCAAGGGTGTAAACCAGGCCGTTGACAAAGACCTTTTTCCTGTATTTAACATCCTTGCTGATGAATCCTATGGCCGTAATATTGGTGGCGAGCGGACAGGGGCTGATGGCGGTCATCAACCCCAGCAAAAATGCCGTAACTATTGGTACCGAGCTGTTGCTGACCAGGTTGCTTAAGAATTCCTCCATAAAATTGACGCTTAATTGCAGTAAGGGGTCAATTTTTTCCTTGATGATCTTCTTCAGTTTATCAGGGTTGGATTTTGCATTCATGAAACCATCATTGGTAATATCGATCCTGGTATCGCCCTTGACGATCAGCAGGGTCTGGCCCGACACCCCGACTGAAGCTCCTTTCTCCTTGCCTTCAGTTTCATCAAGATTATAGGATGCAAAGCCGACCTTATCGCCATACAGTTCCTGTACCGCTTCCCTGGCCGTGTTTTCGACAGCCTGGCAGGTGGCACACCTCCTTGATAAGTGAAAATAATAAACATCAACGCCTTCCGATTTAGCCAATTCCTGTTGCCCTGTTTTTTCGGCAACCTGCGATATCGCCGGGAATCCGGCAAAGATCATGGTACATGCGAGAATAATTAGTTTTACCGTTTTCATTGTTTTATTGATTTTGCGTTATTAATTTTTTGATTTCAGCCGTTGACGGAACGCTTCCGGAGTGTACCACCTTTTCGTTGATCACCAGTCCCGGTGTATGCATAACGCCATAGCTCATTATTTTCATGATGTCCTCTTCTTTCACAACATTGGCTTCAAGATCCATTTCGGCAAGGGCCTGGATCGTAGCCTTTTCCAGTGATTTGCATTTTGGGCAACCTGTTCCCAATACTTTTATTTCCATGGTTTAAGTTTATTATTTGTTGATTTCTGTTCGTAATATTGCGAACATATGTTATAAAAAAATATTAAAGGCTCATAAATTTGACGAACAGGGTGCGGGCTTCATTCCAGTTTTCCTTGTTTATACAATACCTGATCCTCGGGGCTTCGATCTCTCCCTGTATCAGCCCGGCATCTCTCAACTCCTTCAGGTGCTGCGAAAGGGTGGATTTTGCTATGGGCAACACATCCGACAGGTCGCCGCTGTAACAACAGCTCTGGCTTGCCAGAAGCTCCAGGACATACATCCTGACCGGATGCCCCATCGCCTTCGCATACCGGGCCATCTTTTTTTGTTCTGCTGTGATCTCAACCCTTGCCATCCGCCAAATTTTTATTGTTCGCAATATTACGAACATCTTTTCATATGACGAAATATTTTTGAAAAAATTTTTCCGCTGCCGGATATTGCAGCCAATCGTTCATCCCCCGGCAAGCGTACACATCGTGGAGGAGATCATATCGGCTTTCAGAAACGGAAAGCAGGATAAGGCCAGTTTCTGGACACCTTATTTTATAAAGTAAACGAAGAATTCCTCTTCCGAGATCTTCTTCACCCAGTGCCTGTGACCGAGGCTGAGCGATTTGTCGATGAGCGGTACGGGGATGAAAGGCGCGATCATCTTCAGCACTTCTCCTTCGTTCATCTTCTTGATTGCAGAAAGCACTTCATGCACAGGATGTTCTCCCCGGTGAAGCATGTCGCGTACATCGATTTCATTGACAACAGCCTTGTCGGTATACCATTCGGGCCGTTCGAGGCTGATATTCGACTGCTCACCAAGTCCGGTAACCTCGCCCTGCCCAACTTCCTTCCTGAGCCTGTTCACCATGTCCTCCACGTTCAGGCTGCCGATGGCGGCCGCCTGGCTCAGGCTGGTGATCCTGGTAATCGTTTTGCGCAACAAGGGATTGGTCAGCTTCCTGAATTGCGGGGCCATGCCGGTGAGCATTTCCTCCAGCTCCGGGTAAGCTTCCAGCAAATCCCATATTTTGGTTTTGGGGGTGATGATCAGTTTATCCATTGTTTTCGTCCTCCTTATCACTGTACGACAATATTCTTTTCTCCCCCTCCAGCTTCCTGGCATCCGTAAGGTCCTGCGAAAATTCAAGTACGCCCAGGTATTCGCCCTGCTCATCGCGCAGGGCATAATACTCGATGAGGATGAACCTCTCCTTCATCTGTATCCAGAAAGGCGCATGCGAAGCCTTTCCGGCCTTGAAATCCGCGATGATCTTCTCTACGATATGCACGCTGCCGGGGGGATGGCACAGGCGGACATCCCGGTTGATGATGGACCGGCTCCTGGCAAATATCCTTTCTTTTCCCTGGGTGAAATACTTCACCTTGTCGTGCTTGTCGACAAAGGTCATGTCGGCCGGCATGGTATTCAGGATGGCCTTGATCTCCTTCGCCGTGAAACTCCCGGAGGGCAGGCGGATGGTACCATCTGCCGAAGTGCCGGCAAATTCATCATCTTCCTCCTTAATTCCTTCCGGCTTCCAGTCAACTTCAGGGTCATAAAGGGTGTAACCGAATTCGAGGGTCTGCCTGTGGATGTTCCACCAGTCTTCCTCCGTGAGGGTATCCATGCTCATGGGCAGCAGGATCTCTTCCTCCTTCATCACCATGTCGGCCAGGGCTTTGGTGGCAGGGAAGAAGATCAGCGGCAATGCATCGGAAAGATCCTGCCTGCCGATATCCGGTGTTCTCAGGATCTCGAGGCAGCCCTTCAGCTGTTCCCTGATCTCGTCGTGCTTGCCCCACATCACCTTGGGCGGGCCGGTGATCCCGTTTTTCTCGAGGTAAGGGAACACCAGGTATTCCTTGCGCTGGTAATGCTTATCCACATCCATCAGATCGTTGAAGCAGGACTGCAATTCAAGGATATATTTCGGAAATTCATTTTCCGGCAGGGACTCCAATGACTGAAGCAATTTGTCGGTCTCTCCGACAACCCTCAGGATCTCCTGGTTCTCCTTTTTGAATACATCGGCCGGATGGCCCGGGGGGATGATCACGGCCCCGCTCAGGTCGATCCTCCCTTCGAGCACCTCCCCGTGGATGTCGCAAAGCTTCAGCACTTCCGTTTCGGGCAGGCCTTCTTCGATCAACTCCTGCTCTACCTCCACCACCTCCCCGTAAGGGATGCTTTTCAGGGTTTCGACCAGTTCTTTCCTGACAGCCTCCGGCGATTCGCCGCTATGCAGCTTCAGGATCAATTCCTTTAATTTTTTCTTCCGGAAACCGGAATTATTGATCAGTTCACTCATGACTCAAGGTATTTATTATAATAATTTCGTTGCCGCCTCCGGGCGCGGGGCCTTGATGACCAAAATGCGGGCAACTTCGGTTTTTTCATTGCTGATATAGTGTACGATATCCGCCGGGCTTTCGATAAGGGTTCCCGGAACGTGAGCCCGGCTTTCGTCACCGATGTGGATGGTGGGTTCCCCTTCCACGATGAAAAAAGCCACGTCGACCGGTGTCCGGTGAGGTTTCAGGCTTTCACCCGCCTTCAGGGTGATGTGCATCACCTGGGCCGATGGCATATTATACATTTGCCTCACGTCGACTTTATGGGGGTTCTCCTTTACGGGTTCTGAATGGATGTGTCTGTAGATCATAATATTTAATTTTTATTGATTAATACTTTTCAATACGGCCCTGCCTTTGCGGATCTCGCGCGCCAGCGATTGTATGCTTTCCTTTTTGACCAGGTCCATGAAACCGTCGCGTATGCCGGCGTATTGTTTATGGATGGGGCACGGGTGCTCTTCGTTGCAATTTTTCATTCCAAGGCCGCAATGGTAGAACAGGCCATCTCCCTCCACGACCATGATGACATCATAAAGCCTGAGTTCGGTTTTCCCTTCGGGGAAGAAGAAACCTCCCCCGCGACCACGCGCCGAATCGAGGAGGCGGTGGCGGGTCAGGGTCTGCAGGATCTTCGCCGTAAAGGCCAAAGGGGCTTCGATCTCCCTTGCAATCTCGGCAACTCCGGGATGATGGCCCTCCCAGTTCTTCACCTGGATGAAGATGAGCGCACGCAGCGCATATTC
>CAZHYA010000164.1:0-6193 GCA_964536525.1 uncultured Bacteroidales bacterium
TCCGGCATCAACGACCACCTCGATTATCTCTACACCTTCATCCGCTAATATCTCAAAGGTAATCGATCGCCTTGGCGGTGAGCACATTCGTGTTGATGAGCAGTGTGTCGCCGAAATCGACGCCATCGAGGTAGTGGAAGCGGTTGAAATCCAGGTAATGATCCCAGTCGATATCCCCGGGTACCGGCACCGGCCTGTCGCTCCTGATGATATGTGCCGCCAGGGTGCCCGGGTATTGAGAGATGACACGATCGGTATATACCCGCAACGACGCCTGCAGGCGGTGGAAGTGCGTTTCGGCATAGGTGTAGAAGGTGTCCTGCACCGGATAGTACTGAAGGATGTCTTTCAGCATCACCGCCTTACGTGAATAGGTGTCTTTCTTCACCAGGTAGTCGTAATAGATCAGGTTTTCAACCGAAAAGATGAACTCGGGCGCCTTTCCCTGTGAGGGATCAAACTTCAGGGTGATGTCGTCGCTGTTGAAAATGAAGTTGAATACCGGCCTGTTCGCTATGGCTATCGAGTAGAGCCCGGCAGGGGCATCTTCATCGACGCTGAAGCTGAACCAGCCATTGCCGTCGGTATGCGTGGAATCGCTGAAAGTGTGCTTGTCGCCAAAATATTCGAGCAACACAAGCTTGCTGTTCAGGTAGCCTGCGATGGTGCCTTCGATCTTATATTGTGCGAATGACTGCGAAGAAAGCAATATGGCTGACAGGGCGAAGATCAGGAACCTCATGGGCCGAAAGTTAAAGTTGAAGACAATACCGGCACTGCTGCACCGGCGACAGGGCAAAAATACCATTAAATATCATAAACGAAGATCTTCCTTATGGCAGTATCGGATCTCAGCACACTGTTCTTTACTTCAAGCAGTATCTGATAGTTGCCCGGAGCCTCGTATTTATGATAGATGCTGGTATCCTGGATGAAGGGAGTGTCCCAGGTGCCGTCGTTCTCCCAGTCCCAGCGGAACCTCAGCTCATCAATCTCGTCGTAAGGGTCGGCGGTGGAGGAGGCGTTGAAAAAGAAGATGGTGTTCACACTGCCCGTGTCGGGAAGCACGGTAAAGGCGGCCGACGGGGGTACGCTGTCGGCAAACACGATCACCGTTTTCAGCTCTTGGTCGGTCCAGCCCTCGGCATTGACCACCTCGAGCACCACATCGTAATGCCCGGCATGCTCGAACTTGTGCTCGACAACCTTGACCGTGGAATACTCGGTATCAAAAATGTCGTCGCCGTTCCAGTCCCAGCGCACCTGCAGGTTGTCGTCGGGCCCGGCTTCGTCGTAGCTGGCCGATGCATCGAAGGTGAAGGTTACGTTGAAGGAGCCCGTTGAGGGGCTTACCTTGAAGAGGGCGAAGAGGTCATCTTCTTCTTCCTTTTTTTCACATGAAAACAAAACGATCAAAATCAGCGTGGAGAGGATGGCAGTAAAGTATCTCATTGGTCGATCTTTGGTTTAACAGTCCTGAAGACGCTTATGAAGATTGGTTTTATTGGTGTTTTGGCCTTGTTTTGCTCCAGGATGCCTGATGATGAAAATTTTTAAGCAGGTGAAAATACAAAGTTTTTGTGTCCATTCCAAAAAAAATGTCTGATAAATGGACCCCTTGCCTGCCGGATGATCTTTCATGATCGCTGAGGCAGGAATTAATGAATGATCGAAAACCTTTTCAGAAAAATGTATTAATTTAGTAGTGTGAACAAAGCGTTTAAATGTCTGAAATAAGGTAAAAATGATGAAACTCGTTACCATCCCCTTCCGCCTTCTGTTGCCTGTTTTTTTGGTTGTGATTCTATCTGCCTACCTTCCGTTGCGGGCGCAGACGCCCACGGCGGGCGACTGTCTGGGAGCTACGCCTGTTTGCCAGGATGTGTACTATGAGCCCCAGATCTTCTCCGGCCCTGGCGCTTATAACAACGAGATCCCCAAATGTGCGCCCAGCTTCTGCACGACCTGTTGTCCGGGCAACTGCCTCGACGGGGAGTGGAACAGCGCCTGGTATATCTTCACGGTGCAGGAGGGTGGCCTGCTGCGGTTCACCATCCAGCCCGATGTTACTTCCGACGATTACGACTGGGCGGTTTACAACCTTTCGGAAAAAAGATGTGAAGACATCTACTCGAACATCAGTTCCATGCAGAAGAGCTGCAATGCCGCAGGCATCACCAACACCACGGGGATGAACTCCAACAACGGCGGCAATGCCCACTGCAATGTGTGCGGCACTGCAGGCACCAACAAGTGGAATGCCGACCTCATGGTGCTGGCGGGGCAGACCTACGTGCTTTACGTCAGCAACTGGGGCTCCGGCGCCCAGGGTGGCTTTACGCTCGATTTCAGCGCTTCCACGGCGGTGATCTACGACGACGTGCCGCCGGCCATCGCCTCGGTCGACGCCGATGAGGTGAGCGGCTGCAGCGAAACGGAGATCACCATCCATTTCACCGAGAATGTGACCTGCGCCGGCATGTCGCCCTTCCTTTTTACCATCGAAGGCCCCGGCGGCCCCTACCAGGTTACGGAAGTCTTTGGCCCGGCATGCGACGTGGGCGGCGAATGGGAGAAGGAATTCATCCTTACCGTCGACCACCCGTTTTCTTCCAATGGCGAATATACCCTCTATATGAGCACCGGATTTCCGGGTATACAGGATGCCTGCAACAACATCGCACCGGCCGACACCATCTCCTTCACCCTCGACCTCGGGGCACCGGAAGTGGACGATTCGGGGCTTACCATCACCGAGTCCACCTGTGGCATGGATAATGGCGCCATCACCGGCATTGAGGTGAGCGGCCAGGGGCTGCTGAACTACATCTGGAAGAACCAGCAGGGGGCCGTGGTCGGCAACACCCTCGACCTGCTGAACATCCCCGGTGGCACCTATACGCTCGAAGTCCACGATCTCAACGATTGCGTGGCCTATGCCGGCCCCTATGACGTGCCGGAGACGGGCGTGCCCGAGATCGACGACACCGACATCGTGATCACCTCCTCCAACTATGGCTCCAGCACGGGCTCCATCACCGGCATCGTCGTGGTTTCATCATATACCATCACCGACTACATCTGGAACGACGAAGACGGCAACCAGGTGGGCAGCGAGCTTGACCTTACAGGGGTTTCGTCGGGATATTACGACCTCACGGTGGTGGATGAGAACACTTGCGAAGCCTATGCAGGGCCCTACTTCGTCGGTGAGATCGGCGGACCGCTCACCTCGAACCCCTCGGCAAACCCCTCCGTGATCTGCAGGGGCGAGTCGTCGACCCTGTCGCCGGGTGCCGGCGGCGGCATCGGCAACTACACCTTCCAGTGGTCCTCCAATCCGGCAGGGTTCAGCTCAACCCTCGAACACCCGGTGGTTATGCCCGAAGTCACCACAAGGTATTATGTGCTTATCGAAGATAACGGGCTTCAGGTGACCGACAGCGTCGACGTGACGGTGAACCAGCTTCCCGTACCCTTCGCCGGCGACGACCAGGACATCCCCCACGGGACGTACACCTTCCTGGAAGGATCGGCCAGCGTGGGCAGCGGGCAGTACAATTATTTCTGGACACCGGTCGACAAGCTGGAAGATGCCACGGTGCAGGATCCCCAAACCAAGAAACTATACGAGACCACCCCCTTCCACCTGGAGGTGGAGGATGCGGTGACCGGCTGTTACTGTGCAGCCCCCGACGAGGTGGTGGTCAACATCGCAGGCGGCATCCTGAGCACCAACCCGACCTCCTTCCCCGACTCGGTGTTCTGCATCGGCGAGACCTTCTGGCTGCGTGCCAACGCCGGCGGTGGCTCCGGGGATTACAGCTATACATGGACTTCGGAGCCCCCGATGGGATTGCCTTCGGGCGAATCGTTCAGCCTCACCCTCTTCGATCCGGGAACCTATTATTTTTATGTTAAGGTGAACGATGGCTATAACGATGTGTTCGGCTATGTGAAGGTGGTGGTGGACCCCGCCCCGGTGATCGACCTCGGGGCGCCGGTGCAGTATTGCTGCGTGATGGAGACCATCACCCTCGATGCCGGCAACCCGGGTGCTTCATACCTCTGGACAAACGGCGACACCAGCCGTATCATCACCATGGGCACCACGGGCCTGGGCTACGAGGTGCAGACCATAGGGGTGAGCGTGCTGAATGCCGAAGGCTGCCAGGCCGACACCAGCATCACCGTGATCTTCGATTACGACCATTGCCCGGGGATAGGTGAAAACGGGAAAAACCCCGATGTCCGCATCTATCCCAACCCTGCCACCGGAAAGGTGGTGCTGGAAGTGCACGACGTGGCAGGCAAGGTGGGCGTGCGCGTAACCAATGCGCTGGGAGTTGAACAATATCAGGCCGAATACCAGGCAGGCGACGACCGGAAGCTGGTCAGGGAGATCGACCTCTCGTCGCTTGCAAAGGGATTGTATTTCGTCAGGATAAATGCCAACAACCTCATCATGACCACAGAAGTTATCCTGCATTGATAAAATTGTTATTTTTGATGCCTAAAAGTCAGACCATTTTGTTATTTGAGCATTTGAAAGCATGAAGCCCAATCTTACTAGTTTAATCCTAAGCGTACTATCCATTACCCTTACCATGCAGCTCCGGGCCCAGGTGCCCACCGACCAGGACTGCCTCGGGGCCATCCCCGTGTGTGAAGGCTATTATACGCAAGTCAACTCATATTCCGGATCAGGCAACTACCCCAACGAGATCCCCTCAACAGGGGGGTGTCCCGGCAACTGCATGCTCAGCGGCGAGAAGAACTGCGTATGGTATTACGTGACGGTGCAGAGCGATGGCCTTATGGGCTTCGTCATCACCCCGAACCAGGGTTCCGACGACTACGACTGGGTGGTGTACAACCTCACCGATTCGCGCTGCGAAGATATCTTTGCCCATGCCGCACAGCTGCAGGTAAGCTGCAACTGGTCAGGCACCCCGGGCGCCACCGGCCCCAACGGAGGGTCCAACCTCCAGTGCCAGCCGGCCAGCGGATCTCCCTATAACGCAATGATCCCGGTACAGGACGGGCAGAATTTCGTGATCAACATCAGCAACTATTCCTCTACACAATATGGCTATTCTCTCGACTTCTCGATGTCGACGGCCCTGATCTTCGACAATGTGCCCCCGGTGATAGAGGAGGTCTTTTCCGACGAGGTTTCGGGATGCAACAGCAATGAGCTTAACTTCACCTTCAGCGAGAAGGTGCGCTGCGACAGGGTTACGCCCTCCTCTTTCGACATCTCGGGCCCAGGCGGCCCTTATACCGTGACTGATGTTTACGGTGTTTCCTGCGATGTGGGAGGCGAGTGGGAGAAGGATTTCACCATCTTCGTCGACCCGCCCTTTGCCAGCGACGGCGACTATATTTTTTATCTCTATTCTTCCTTTCCGGGTATCGTTGATGCCTGCAACAACATTGCCATGGATGCCCAGATCCCCTTCACGCTCGACCTGGGTGCGCCCACGCTCAACAGCTCCGGCGTGGAGATCACGCCGGCCACCTGCGGCATGAACAACGGCGCCATCACGGGCCTCTCGGCCACCGGAACGGGCGTGCTGTCGTACGTCTGGAAGAATTCGCAGGGCACGGTGGTGGGCAACACCATCAACCTCACCGATGTGCCTGCGGAGACTTATACCCTGGAGGTGCACGACCTGCAGTCGTGCATCACCTATGGCGGGCCATGGACGGTGGATGAATGGGGCGCCCCGGAGATCGACGATGCGAGCATCGTGATCACCTCGGCCAACTACGGAGCCAACAACGGCTCCATCACAGGCATCGTGGTCATTTCTTCCTTCAACATAGAGGAATACATCTGGACCGACGAAGAAGCTGCGGTGGTGGGCAATGACCTTGACCTCACCGGGGTACCTTCGGGCTATTACACCCTGGAGGTGATCGACGAGAACACATGCCCGGCCGTGACAGGCCCCTACTTTGTCGGAGAGATCGGCGGGCCGCTCACGACCAACCCGGGCGCCAGCCCTGCCGTGATCTGCGACGGCGATGCCACCACCCTTTCGCCGGGCGCCGGCGGAGGCTCAGGCACCTACACCTACCTCTGGACCTCTACACCCGAAGGGTTCAACTCAAGCCTTGAAACCCCGGTGGTGACCCCTGATACCACTACGACCTACCATCTTACCCTCTTCGACGGATATATCTATGC
>CAZHYA010000165.1:0-6181 GCA_964536525.1 uncultured Bacteroidales bacterium
GCGGCCTGGGTCGACGCGGTGAGCGGCACGTCGGCGCAGATCCGCGACACCCGCAAGACCCTGCCGGGCCTGCGGGTCCTGCAGAAGTACGCGGTGCGGGTCGGCGGCGGAACCAACCACCGGATGGGTCTGGGCGATGCGGCCCTGATCGACGCCATCACCGCCATGGCGGTTTCCTTCTGGATCATGGCCACCGCTGTTAGGATATTTTTCCAGTCGAACCGCGATCTTATGGATGGAATGGACAATCCCGAACTGTATAAAAAAGTGTTCCGGCTGGCATCTGAGGTTGAAGGTGCCTTTAACCCCCACGGAGCGAGGATACGCAAGTCGGGGAATAAACTCGTGATAGAGATTCACATCGAAGTTGCCGGATCGAAGACGGTTACCGAAGCACACGATATTTCGCATCGGGTGGAAGGTCGCATCAGACAAGGCGTTAATGATGTGTATGATGTGATCGTGCATGTGGAACCATACGGCAATGTG
This sequence comes from uncultured Bacteroidales bacterium, assembly GCA_964536525.1. Lineage (GTDB taxonomy): Bacteria > Bacteroidota > Bacteroidia > Bacteroidales > B18-G4 > B18-G4. The sequence goes on from CAZHYA010000165.1 coordinate 490, forward strand.
GAAGCCGACGAGAAATTCGGGGTGTCGAACAGTGACGTATGATGGTGCTTCTGTCGCAGGATGATCATCTTTTCCGCTCCGGCATTGCTCTGACAGCTGCTTAGTATCCACGGCCTGAGACCTCTGGGCCAATGTTAATAATTACCTTAAAAACTCCGGACTGCCAAATTTCCCAACCGGAGAATTATATATAATTTTACGGAGGATTATTTTGTGTAGATGACCCCAAACCAGCCCGGCCATGATCATTTTTTACCAGATTTCCCCGAAAAAGTATTATGCACTCAAGGTAAGGGAGGCCCTTTCCAAAAATGACAAGGAAAAGCTTTTCTGGCTGTTCGGTGAGTGCGAGCCTGTTCCCGGCGAGTTGGTCGCAGGCACTTTTATCGGTCCCCGCAAGGAGATGATCACCCCCTGGAGCACCAATGCCGTGGAGATCACGCGCAACATGGGCATTCATGGTATAGAGCGGATCGAGCAATTTTTTGTTGCCGATGAGCCCGCGCAGGCTTTCGACCCGATGTTGCAGGCCAGGTACGACGGGCTGAACCAGGATATCTTTACCATCAACCGCAGGCCGGAGCCGGTATCCTTCCTTAACGACATCAGGGCATATAATGACAGCGAGGGGCTGGCCCTCAGCGATGAGGAGATCGAATATCTTAACGGGGTCAGCAAAAAGATAGGCAGAAAGCTCACCGACAGCGAAGTATATGGCTTTGCACAAGTCAATTCCGAACACTGCCGGCATAAGATCTTCAACGGCACCTTCATCATCGATGGCAAGGAAATGAAAGAGTCGCTCTTTGCACTGATCAAGAAGACCTCGAAGGTCAATCCCAACAAGCTGGTGTCGGCCTACAAAGATAATGTTGCATTTGTCCTCGGGCCTGCAGCCGAGCAGTTCGCGCCGGCAAGCCAAAACAAGGCCGATTATTTTGAGATCACCGACATCGACACGGTGCTTTCGCTGAAAGCCGAAACGCATAATTTTCCCACAACGGTCGAGCCATTCAACGGCGCGTCAACGGGCACCGGAGGAGAGATCCGCGATCGCATGGCCGGTGGCAAGGCCAGCATACCCCTGGTGGGCACAGCGGTCTATATGACCTCATATCCGCGACTTGAAGACCGGCGGAAGTGGGAATCGTTCAGCATGGCGAGGCCATGGCTGTACCAGACCCCTGCCGAGATCCTCATCAAGGCTTCCAACGGGGCCAGCGATTTCGGGAACAAGTTTGGCCAGCCGTTGATATGCGGCAGCCTGCTCACCTTCGAGCATGAGATGGCCGGGCAATTTTTTGGCTACGACAAGGTGGTTATGCTGGCCGGGGGCGTGGGATTCGGCAAAAGCGAAGACAGCGAAAAGGATATTCCGGAAGCTGGCGATATCATTGTGGTGCTTGGAGGCGACAATTACCGTATTGGCATGGGAGGAGGAGCTGTGTCGTCGGTCGCTACGGGTGAATATGAAAATGCCATTGAGCTCAATGCCGTTCAAAGGGCTAACCCCGAGATGCAGAAACGGGTTGCCAACGTCATCAGGGCCATGGCCGAACAGCAGGAAAATCCCATCATCTCCATCCATGACCATGGGGCAGGCGGTCACCTCAATGCACTGTCCGAGCTCGTGGAGGCTGCAGGCGGACGCATCGAAATCAATAAACTCCCTGTCGGCGATCCCACTCTCTCGGCAAAGGAGATCATCGGCAATGAATCACAGGAAAGGATGGGACTGGTCATTAAAAAGGAAGATGTGGAGTTGCTCGAGGAAATTGCCGACAGGGAGCGGGCTCCCATGTACAAGGTTGGAAAAGTGACGGGCGACATGAAGTTTGTTTTCGTTGACGAAGCAAAAAATCCCGTCGACCTGAAGCTGGAATACCTCTTTGGCAAGCCACCCAAAACGACCCTCAGCGACCGGTCGGCAAGCTATTCCTTCCCCGGGCCCGAATATGACGCCGGTAAACTGGAAAGCTATCTCGAGGACCTGCTGCAGATCGAAGCGGTAGCCTGTAAGGACTGGCTGACAAATAAAGTAGACAGGTCGGTAACGGGGCGTGTGGGCATGCAGCAGTGCACCGGTCCCATACAGCTCCCGCTGAACAACCTCGGCATTGCCGCCATCGATTACCGCGGCGAAAAGGGTATTGCCACCGCCATCGGCCATGCCCCCGTGGCAGGACTGGTATCGGCCGAAAACGGCGCAGTGCTTGCCGTGGCCGAGTCGCTCACCAACATCTTATGGGCCCCGATCAGCGATGGCATCAAAGGCATCTCGCTCAGTGCCAACTGGATGTGGCCTGCAAAGAATCCGGGTGAAGATGCAAGGCTTTATAGCGCAGTGAAGGCTGTGAGCGACTTTGCCATCAAACTTGGCATCAACATCCCGACAGGTAAGGACAGCCTTTCGATGACACAAAAATACCCTGACGGGAAGAAGGTACTGGCGCCTGGCACGGTGATCATCTCCGCCATGGGCGAATGCAGCGACCTGAAAAAGGCCGTAAGCCCATACCTGGCGCTGCATTACGACGCCCCGGTCATCTATATCGACTTCTCAGGGGATGCATTCTGCCTTGGCGGAAGCAGTTTTGCACAGCTGCTCAACAGCCTGGGCTCTGCAACGCCGGTGGTGAAGGATCCGGCCTATTTCGCCAAGGCCTTCACTGCCATACAGGAATGCATCACGGAGGGGCTGGTCCTGGCAGGTCACGACATCTCTGCCGGAGGGCTTGCCACCTGCCTGCTCGAAATGACCTTCCCCGTTAATGACATGGGCCTGGACCTTGACCTTGGGGGTATTGGCGAAAAAGATATCGTGAAGCTGCTCCTCAGCGAGAACCCTGGCGTTGTCATTCAGGTGAAGGATGAAAAGAAAACTGCAGAAGTGCTTAAAAAGCATGGGGTGGATTATCACCCCATCGGGAAAACCATCAAGGAGCTTAAAGTAAAGATCGCCCATCACGGCAAGCGCTATTCGTTCGATATCAACAGCTGCCGGAAGATCTGGTACAAGACTTCATTCCTTTTCGACTCATTGCAGACTGCAGATTCGCTGGCGGCCGAGCGTTATTCGAATTACTGCAGGCAGGACCTGCGGTTCAGTTTCCCGCAAAACTTTGTCGGGAACACGGGCCAGTATGGCATCGATCCCGGCCGGAGGGCAAAGAGCGGGGTGAAAGCGGCCATCATCAGGGAGAAAGGGGTGAACGGCGACAGGGAGATGGCCTATGCCATGCACCTCGCGGGCTTCGACGTGAAGGATGTGCATATGACCGACCTGATCTCGGGCGAGGAAACGCTGGAAGACATCAACTTCATCGTCTTTGTGGGAGGTTTCTCCAACTCCGATGTGCTGGGCTCAGCCAAAGGATGGGCAGGGGCCTTCCTCTTCAACCCCAAAGCCAAGGAAACGCTCGACATGTTCTATTCGCGCAGCGACACCCTGAGCCTTGGCATCTGCAATGGCTGTCAGCTGATGGTAGAACTGGGCCTTATCTATCCCGACCACCCTGAGCAGCCGCGGATGAGGCAAAACAAGTCGGGGAAGTTCGAGTCGGCATTCCTTAATGTTAATATTGAAGATAATTCCACGGTGATGCTGGAAAGCCTGTCGGGGTCGAGGCTGGGTATATGGGTAGCCCATGGTGAAGGACGCTTTTGCTTCCCCTACTACAACGACAAATACATCATTCCTGTATCCTATACCTATGATTGCTATCCCGGCAACCCCAACGGATCGGATTTCAATGCTGCCGCCATATGCTCCAATGATGGCCGACACCTGGCCATGATGCCCCACCTCGAGCGGGCCATCTTCCCGTGGCAGTGGGCCTACTACCCTGAAAGCCGGCCGGGCGATGAGATCTCACCATGGATCGAGGCTTTTGTAAATGCCCGCAAATGGATTGAAAACAAAACCTGACAGATCATGAGAAAAACGGTTTTCATCACCGGTGCCACAGCCGGGATAGGCGAAGCCTGTGCAAGGAAATTCGCTTCAATGGGCTATAACGTCATCGTCACCGGCAGGAGGGAAGAACGGCTCGAAGCCCTTGCCGGATTACTTCGGCAGGAATATGGTGTTTCGGTCTACACTGCCGGGCTTGATGTGCGGGATAAAGAGCAGGTGAAAGCGATGGTTGCATCCCTTCCTCCCCAATGGAACAGGATCGACGTGCTGATCAACAATGCCGGGCTGGCACTGGGTCTGAGCCCCTTCCATGAGGGCATGGAAGAGGACTGGGATACCATGATCGACACAAACATCAAGGGTTTGCTTTATGTGGGTAAAGCAGTAGCACGGCTTATGACGGCCCAGGGATACGGGCACATCATCAACATCGGTTCCATTGCCGGCAAAGAGGTGTATCCAAGGGGCAATGTGTACAGTGCCACAAAGCATGCTGTCGACGCCATCAGCAAGGGTATGCGGCAGGACCTGCTCAATGAGGGGATCAGGGTTACCCAGCTGGCCCCGGGCGCTGTCGAAACAGAATTCAGCATCGTACGCTTTAAGGGCGACCAGGAAAGGGCTGCCAGGGTTTATCAGGATTATGCACCCCTCATGGCAGAGGATATTGCGGAAGTGGCCTATTTCGTGACCTCCCTTCCGCCCCACGTGAACATCAACGACGTGGTGATCATGCCCACCGATCAGGCTAACGCCACAACTTTCAATAAAAAATCGTGATTTTTTCTGTTTTTTTCTATTATTGTAATCCAAATCCATATTGAACAAATTTGATGAGGATGGAAATAAAGCGGATCTTTGACCTCCTGCCTTACTACAAAAGCAACTTTGAACCTAAAGATGACGTCCTGGCGGGAAAGGAAGGTGGAAGCTGGGTCAAATACAGCATTGATCAGTATATCGAAAATGTCGAGCATATCAGCTATGGACTGATAAAACTTGGCGTGCAGCCCGGCGACAGGGTTGCCACCATTTCCAACAACAGGCCCGAATGGAATTTCCTCGACATGGCCATCTCCATCATCGGCGGTATCCACGTGCCCATCTATCCCACCATCAGCGAGGCTGATTACACCTATATCCTTAACCATGCAGGGGTGAAGCTGGTATTTGTGGCAGGGCAGGAGCTGTTGCGTAAGATCAGGCATATACTGCCGGAGGTAAAAAGCCTGGAAGGCCTTTACACCTTCAAGCATATCGACGATGTAAAACATCTTGATGATCTGATCACATTGGGCAGGGAGAACCCCGCCCCTGAGGAGGTGAGCAAAAGGAGCGAAGCCATCGGAGAGCACGACGTGGTCACCATCATCTATACTTCCGGGACCACGGGTACACCCAAGGGGGTGATGCTGTCGCACCATAACCTGCTGAGCAATGCATTTTCCGTATACCATATTTTCCCGATCGACCAGTATTCGCGGGGACTGAGTTACCTGCCGCTATGCCACGTATATGAGCGGATGAACATTTACACCTATCATTACCTGGGAGTGTCGATCTATTATGCCGAGAGCATGGGTGCCATCGGCGACAACATCAGGGAGATCAGCCCCCATATCCTAACTACTGTGCCCAGGCTGCTCGAGAAGGTATATGACAAGATCATGGCCAAGGGACACAAGCTCACGGGGATCAAGAAGAAGCTGTTCTTCTGGGCGGTCAAGCTCGGGCTGAATTACGAGGTGAGCGGCAAAAGCATTATCTACAGGGCCC
>CAZHYA010000166.1:0-6140 GCA_964536525.1 uncultured Bacteroidales bacterium
GATGCTGCCGGTGTATACAAAAAGGATTCGCCTGGTTTCAGACCAGGTTACCGTGAACGCTGTCATCACCGAGGCGCATTCGGGCATTATTACTCACGGGCAGATGGCACAGGTGGCCGACATTGATATGGCAGGCGACGACTTCAGGATATATGCCAACATCATTTACGATAACGGGACACCCTTTGCCGAGGTCCTGCTGCTTCCCTTCCGAAGGCCAACGTCCACAACGCTCGAAGTGCTGGATTCATGCCATGTATCCGTTGAGATCAATGATGCAGTGGCCAGCAGCAGGGGGAAAAGCGATGTCTTTGTCGAAAATTCGGTTCTTGCCAGCGGTACCTGGTACAAGATCTCGACCGCTGAGACGGGCATTTACCGGATCGGGTTTGAAGACCTTACGGCGATGGGCATTAACCCCTCCTCGCTCGACCCCCGGAAGATCAGGATCTTTGGCAATGGCAATGGCATCGTGCCTGAAAAAAACGACGAGGAAAGGCTCGACGATCTCCTGGAAAATCCAATCTACGTGCATGGCGAAGCAGACGGAACCTTTGATCAGGACGATTATATTCTCTTCTACGGGCAGTCGGCAATAAAGTGGGAATATGTTCCCTTCCAGGGCTATGGGCTCTTCGTCCATGCCATGAACCCCTATACCGACCGCACCTTCTATTTCCTGAATGTGAATGATGCCGAAGGGAAAAGGGTCCTTCCTGCCGGGAACCAGGGACTTACACCAACCGTTTACGTGAGCGAGTTTTCCGACTATCGCGTGCATGAGAACGATGAGGTGAATATCCTGAAAACAGGTCGTGAATGGTATGGCGAGAAATTCAGTGAACAGACGGTTTATGAATACAATTTTTCTTTTCCCAATATTTGCGAAGACTATAAGGTGAGCCTGCTCACCAATGTAGCCGCCCATTCGACCATCGAAAGCAACTTCAAATATTATTATGGCGATGAGCTGCTTCTTACTGCGCCGGTTTCAAAGATCATCATTGGCACGACGGTATATGCATGGACCACTACCCCCGATACCGTGGGATTCTATCCCTCGGGGGGTGATGAGATCACCCTGCAGGTAGTGTATGATAAGCCTGTTTCCACCTCTCTGGGCTGGATGAATTATATCAGCCTGAATGCCAGGCGCAAGCTTATCTATACGGGGCCCTTCTTTTCTTTCCGCGACCATCTTTCCTTCGGCCCTGACGCCGTGGCCGAATACAAGATCTCGGGGGCGCCTGCATCCCTCACCGTCTGGGACGTCACCGACCCATTCTCCATCAGCAGGCAGGAAGGCAGCTATGCCGGGGGGAACTACAATTTTATCGCACCTGCCGGTCAGATCAGGGAGTACATCGCCTTCGACGGCAGCGGATTCAACACTGCGACGTTCGAGGGACCGGTTGCAAACCAGAACCTCCATGCCTACTCCCCGGTTGAATATATTATCCTTACCCATCCCGGCTTTATGGATCAGGCTCAGCGCATGCTTACCCTGCACAGCGACGTTGACGGGATGGAAGGATTCATCGTTACGCCCGATGAGATATACAATGAATTCAGCTCCGGGAAACAGGATCCCGCCGCCATCCGCGACTTTATCCGAATGCTTTACCTTAAGGCCGACTCACTGGCCAGGCCGAAATACCTCTTACTGCTTGGCGATGCCTCCTATGACTACAAGGACCGGGTGCCGGGCAACACCAACCTTGTGCCCACTTACCAGTCGGTGGAAGCCCTGAAGCTTGGCTACTCATTTGTCACAGACGATTTCTTTGGCCTGCTCGACCCCGGCGAAGGGGTTAATGCCTGGGGGAAGTCGGTAGACATAGGCATAGGCCGCTTCCCTGTGCATTCCGTCGAACAGGCCGACGCCATGGTGGATAAGGTGGAGAAATACATGACCATGAAGCCCGAAGTATTCGGGAACTGGCGCAACGACGTTTGCTTCATCGCTGACGATGAGGACCAGAACCTGCACTTCAACCAGGCAGAGAAATTGCAGCAGATGATCGACACGGGCTATAAGTCCTACAACCGCCCGAAGATCTATATCGATGCCTTTCCGCAGGTTTCATCCCCTACGGGGAATACCTATCCGGAAGTGAACAAGGCCATCGACAATATGATGCAGAAGGGGAGCCTGATCGTTAACTACACAGGGCATGGCGGTGAAGGAGGGCTGGCGCACGAGAGCATCCTCGACATCCCGGCCATCAATTCATGGACCAACTGGGACAGGCTGCCGTTGTTCATCACGGCCACCTGTGAGTTCAGCCGCTTCGACGACCCCAGTATCATCTCCGCGGGAGAGTATGTTTTCCTGAATCCCGATGGCGGGGGTATCGGATTGCTGACCACATCAAGGCTTGCATGGGCCGATCCTAACTTCAGGCTTAACAAGGCGGTGTATCAATTCATGTTCAGGCGCAATGGCAATGGTGGTGAGTATTACAGGATCGGCGATATCATAAAACTGGCGAAGACCGACCAGAATAACGGCACCAACATAAAGAATTTTGTGTTACTGGGCGATCCGGCCATGCAACTGGCATACCCCGAATATAATGTTAAAACCACGCACATCAACGGCAAGAAGCTCAACGGATTCGTCACCGACACGCTCAGCGCCATGTCCGAGGTAAGCATGGAAGGGGTGATCACCGACCTCAACCGCGATACCGTGCACGATTTTAACGGATACATCTTCCCGACGGTTTACGACCAGCAGATGATGATGTCGACCCTGGGGAACGACATCGGCTCCCTGCCGGCTCCATTCGTTGTGCCCGGGCAAAAGCTTTACGAGGGGAAGGTAAAAGTGGTAAACGGGCTGTTCAGCTTTAACTTTTTCATGCCGCAGAGCATGGTTACGGAAATCGGCTACGGAAGGGTTAGCTACTACGCCTACGATACGGTGAGCCAGCGCGATGCCCATGGCTACCAGCGGGTTTCATCCGGCGGCGTAAATGAGGATTTTATCCCCGACAATGAAGGACCGCAGCTCAGCCTGTACATTAACAACACCGACTTTGTTTCGGGGGGCCTTACCGATCGCGACCCTGTATTCCTGGCCTACCTCTACGACGAGCATGGCATTAACTTCACCGGTAATGGCATCGGGAGAGACATCACCCTGACCCTTAACGGCGACCCTCACCGTACGGTGGTGCTCAACGATGTTTTCAGCCCCGACCTCGACTCCTACCGCTCGGGATGGGTGAGCTTCCCGTTTTCGGACCTGGGCGACGGCACGCACACCCTTACATTGAAAGCCTGGGACAATATGAACAATGCCTCGGAAAAGACGATTGAATTTGAGGTGAGTGTAAACACACAGATCGCCCTCACCAATGTGATGAACTATCCGAACCCTTTCACCGACCACACCTATTTTGTCTTTAACCATAATAAACCAGGCAACAATTTCGATGTGGAAATAGAGATATACAACATCAGCGGGCAGCTGGTGCAATTGTTGCGCAGCACTACCCCGGCCGAAGGCATGTCGGTGAGCCCTGTAGCCTGGGACGGCACCGGATTGGGAGGAAACAGGCTTGGGAAAGGCATTTATATATACCGGCTCTTTGTTACCGATGAGCAAGGCACGCAATACGTACAAACCTCTAAACTGATCTTTACAGGTAAACAATAATCATTATTCCTTGTTTAGATACTTTGTTACCCGACATTGCCGAAAATCCGGACAGTCATGATATTAAAACAAGGGGTGCAATATACTTTCCAAATAATCGTTAACTTTGCACGTTCCAAATTTTTAAATTTTCATATGAAGAGAAGTAGTCTATTTTTATTGGTTTTCCTGGCAGGGATCTTGTCATTGAATGCGCAGCTGACGTATGACCAGGTAGGTGGGAAAGACAGGCTCAACACCATCACCACGGCAGTGCCGTTCCTGATGATCGCCCCCGATGCCAGGGGAGGTGCGCTGGGTGATGCCGGGGTGTCTTCCACACCCGATGCCAACTCCATGCACTGGAACCCCGCCAAGTACGCCTTTATCGATAAGCAGATGGGTTTCTCCATCTCCTTCAGCCCCTGGCTCAGGAAACTGGTGAACGACATATACCTCGGTTATCTTACCGGTTACTATAAGATCGACGACAGACAGACGGTGGCCTTTGGGCTCAGGTATTTTTCGCTGGGGGAGATCCTGTTTACCGACGAGATTGGCAATCCCCTCAACTATTATTCGCCCTACGAATTTTCGATCGACGGCACCTATGCCAGGAAATTCTCGGAAAAATGGTCGGGTGGCGTGGCCGCAAGGTTCATCTATTCGAACCTCACCCAGGGGCAATTCGTGGGTGGCGCTGAGTCAAGCGCAGGCGTGTCCGTAGCTGCCGACGTTTCGATCTATTACGAGGATGATATCGAGATGGGTGCCCTCGACGGCAAGTTTGCCTGGGGGCTGAACATCTCCAACATCGGGACCAAGATATCATACAGCCAGACCAATATTGAGAAAGACTTCATCCCGACAAACTTCAGGATCGGGCCTTCGCTCACCATCGACATTGATGAATACAACAGCATGTCGTTCATGATTGACGTGAACAAATTGCTTGTGCCAACTCCTCCCATCTACATGAGAAACGACAGTACTGGCCAATTTGAGACCGGTCCCGACGGTGAGAAGATCATTGATAAGGGGATGGATCCCGATGTTTCCGTTGTTCAGGGCATGATCCAGTCGTGGTACGATGCCCCGGGAGGCTTTTCGGAGGAGATGCGTGAGTTCAGTTTTGGCGGCGGTGTGGAATACTGGTACAACAAGCTTTTTGCTATCAGGGGTGGCTTCTTTTACGAAGACAAGACCAAGGGAAACAGGAAATTTTTCACCCTCGGTGCAGGACTGCGTTACAATGTATTCAGCATCGACTTCGCTTACCTCATTCCGCTCGAGCAGCAGAACCCACTGGAGAACACACTCCGCTTTTCGTTACTTTTCGATTTCGATGCTTTCAAAAGCCAGGACTAGGCCATGATGTTCCGTATCGGTCACGGTTTCGATTGTCACAGGCTGGTGTCTGGCAGGGAACTATGGCTTGGCGGTGTGCTGATCCCTCATGACAAGGGCCTTTCGGGCCATTCCGATGCCGATGTGCTCATCCATTCCATTTGCGATGCCCTCTTCGGGGCGTTGGCTGAGGGAGATATCGGTAAACACTTCCCTGATTCCGATGAACAATACCGGGATATCGACAGCAAACTGTTGTTGCGAAACGTGGCCGGGATGATGAAAGCACGGGGATGGCGCCTTGTAAACCTTGACGCCACCCTTGTGGCTGAGGCGCCAAAGATATCGCCTTATACCGGTGCGATGCGCCAGACCCTGGCTGCGATTCTCGAAACGGACATGGCGGCGGTATCGGTGAAGGCCACCACCACCGAAGGCCTCGGACCTGAAGGCAGGGGAGAGGGCATTTCGGCACATGCCGTGGTGCTGATCGCGAAAGGGTGAGTTAATATTCCTTTACCAGCGTGGTTTTTGATGATGGCTTGCCTGGTGCGCCATCGCCCCTGTAGCCCATCACACGGGCATCTTCTGAACGAAAATAATAATCGCCTTCCCAAAACATCGACCGCCAGCCTGTCGGCGAAAAGTTAACCCTGACCACATTGCATCCAAATTCTTCCGAATAGCCGTTCTCTTCCTTTTCGGCACTGAAGCTGTTGATCTCCATATCGGCAGGGCTTTCGGTGCCTATCGACCAGAATACGATCTCTTCATCGTCGGAGAGCACAAAGCTGTCCATGCCGGGGTTCATGGGAAAGAGTTGTATCCAGGGTTCATCCTCGTCGAGTTCCTCGAACTCTTCCAGCCTGTCGCCATCGAGGACACCCTTGATGGAGACGCCCCCCGGGGTGAGGGTGGCCAGCACGTTGGTGTTTTCGCCGAACCGGATATATCGCCATGATAAGGTTTTGTAGGCCTGATCAGTGATAAGCAGCTGTTTGTCGGTGGTGTCGCCTTTGTGAAGCCGGGCCACGCTTATCCGGTATCCTTCAGCGGACGGCTCAATATTGTAATGGTAATGAAATTCATCATCGCCCCTCATTTCCTGGTATTGTAATCCTGGGTATTTTTACAGACTTTACGTGAAAAA
>CAZHYA010000167.1:0-6103 GCA_964536525.1 uncultured Bacteroidales bacterium
TGCTGCTGACCCTGGCAACCAGGGTGTTTGGTGTCAGGGGCGAAATGGGTGACCTCTGTCTCCAGCCGGCACTCCATCCGTCGCAATTCGATAAGGAGGGAAAGGCATCGATTGAATTTACTTTCAGGGGGATGAAAATGAAGGTGATCTACCATCTCGACAAGCCCGCCGAAACACAATATTACAGGCTGGATGATGTAAGGGTAAATGGCACCAGTCCGGAACAGGGTTTTGGCGATGACCGCAAATATATCATTGGCAAGGCGGTGCTCGATCAATTATGCACATTGGATGTCAATACCATCGACGTATTCCTGGCGCAGCCCCGCCAGCTTGAGGACGAAAGCCTTCCTACATATACTCCATGATCCGGCCTGCGATCTGAAGCAGCGAGATCTCGGCCAGCTTGGCCTGGTACTTCACCGAGATCAGCCGTTCTTCGGCATCGAGGAGGCTCTTCTGCACTTCGCGCAGCTCCAGCCCCGACAGGCTGCCGAGCTTGTAGCGTTCGAGGGCGATCTCGAGGTTTTCCTGGGCCACCTCCAGGTTCTGTTCTTCCAGGCTGATCAGGCGGAGGTTGTTCTCGTAGGCATAAAAGATGGTCAGCAACTCGGCCCTCACCTGCTGTTCGATCTCGCTGTACCGGATATTGCCGGTCTCAATGCCGATACGCGCATTTTCCTTTTCCCTCCGGACATTGAACCCGTCGAAGATATTTAATCCGAGGGTCAGGCCGTAAGTGAGGCCCCTTGTATTCTGAAGGTTGAGGTCGCCTTTTTCGTACACATTGTTTGCATATCCGTATCCCGCCGACATGTTCAGGTAGGGATAGGCGCGCGAGCGGATGATCTTGTAATCCAGTTCGGAGATGAGCTGGCTTTTGGATGCGATCTGCAGGCTGGTGTTATAGGCCAGGGTCTGCTCCAGCAGCTCACCGTAAGAGAGGCTCTCGTTGATCAGGATAAGCGAATCCCTTAGCAGCAGTTCCGCCCCGAGGTTTTCGACCGACATCAGCTCGTTGAGCCTGATCTGTGAGCTTCGCAGCACCTCCCACTGATGCGCCAGCCTCGAGCTGTCGGCGTTGAGATACACCGTCGACTGCAGCAATTCAAGCTTTGACGCACCCCCCAGAAGGTAACGCTCCTCATCGATCCTGAGCCTTTCACGCGACAGCGAAACGGCATAATTCAGGTTTTCGCCCAGGATCAGCTGTTGGATATAGTAATGATATTCCGACACGATCTGTGCCACCAGGTTTTCGGCGGCCATCTGCAGGTTGAGCCCTTCCAGCTCGCTCTGCCTGCCCAGCTTCTGAAAGGTGTTTTTAACCTCGAAGCCCCTGAAGATGGTCATCCCGAGCTCAACCTCCGCTACGGCATAGGTGTTGAGGATGTTGGGCGTGGTAACGTTGTCGCCGGTACGCAGGTTCTGATCGAGGGTGTTCATCGAGCCCCCGTACTGCCCGTTCAGCGAGAGGCTCGGCAGGTATCCGGCATTGCCGATGGTGTGGTCGTTCACGGCTATTTCCTCCTGGTTCCGGACCACCTGCAGGGAGAAATTCTGCTCCAGCCCGGTCTGTATGCAGCGGCCCAGGTCGTAAACCTCCTGGGCCGGGCCGGGATGATGGAATAAGGCCAGGAAAAACAACAGGATTACTGGCCTGAGGCTATTTCTTGTCAGCAGTTTCGGCACGATGATCTGGTTCATGGACAATATTTTTTGAATCGCTTGAGATAAACAGGTAAATGGCCGGCACAACATAGAGGGTGAGGAAGGTGGATAGCGTGAGCCCCCCGACGACCGCCACCCCCATGGCGACACGGCTCTGCGCACCCTCGCCCAGCCCCAGGGCCAGCGGCATCACGCCGAGGATGGTCGAAAGGCTGGTCATCAGGATGGGCCTGAACCTGGCCGCCGCCGAATAGCGGATCGCATCGAATTTGCTCATCCCGGCAAGCTTGCGCTGGTTGGCGAATTCGACGATGAGGATCCCGTTCTTCGACACAAGCCCCACCAGCATGATGATGCCGATCTGGCTGAAGATGTTCATGGTGATGTCGAAATACCACATGAAGATGAGGGCCCCGGTGAGGGCCAGCGGAACGGTCATCATCACGATCAGTGGGTCCTTGAAACTTTCGAACTGTGCCGAAAGCACCAAAAAGATCAGTACCAGGGCCAGGATGAAGGCAAACATGAGGCTCGACGAGCTTTCCATGAAATCCTTCGAATCTCCCGACAGGGCTGTCCTGAAGGAGTCGTCGAGCACCCTGGCGGCGATCTCGTCCATCTCGTCGAGCCCCTGGCTGATGGTCTTGCCTTCTGCCAGACCGGAGTAGACGGTGGCCGCCACAAAGCGGTTATAGCGGTATAGCTGTGGCGGTGCCGTCGACTCCTGCAGGGTCACGAAATTGTCGAGCTGCACCATATGCCCTTTATTGTTCCTGACATATAGCGACTTGAGGTCAAGGGGCTTGTTGCGGTCTTCCCTGGCCAGCTCGCCCAGGATCTGGTACTGCTTGCCGTTCATGATAAAATAACCGAAACGCTGTCCGCTGAGCGCAAGCTGCAGCGTTTGGCCGATATTCTCGGTCGTGACCCCCAGCAGGTTGGCCTTGTCGCGGTTGATGACGATCTGCAGTTCGGGCTTGGTGAACTTCAGGTTCACATCGGCCATCTCGAAGGTCGGGTTCTGGTTAACTTCTGCCATGAAGGCAGGCAGGATCTCCCGGAGCTTTTCAATTTCGGGTGCCTGGAGCACATACTGGATGGGCAGGCCTGCTCGCCGGCCGCCAAATGTCGATTGCTGGATCACGCTGGCCCTCGCCTGGGTCATCGTCCGCAGTTTGGCCGTTAACTGGTTGGCGATCTCCTGCTGCGACCGTTCCCTCTCGTCCGGCTCGGCCAAAACCACGCGCAGGAACCCGCCGCCGCCGCCCCTGACGATCCCTACCACCTTTTCTGCTTCGGGAACCGTAGTTTCCACCAGGTCGGCGACACGTTCGATGTAGGCGAGGTTATAATCATAGGTCGATCCTTCCTGCGAGGTGACGCTGATGCTGAGCTGCGACCGGTCCTCGAGGGGAGCCATCTCGGCCGGGATGCTCTTCCACAGCACCACGATCAGCGCAATGGAGAATACGAGGATGACCAGTGCGAAATATTTTTTCCGGAGAAAGGTGTCGAGCGACCGTTTATAGGCATTGTTCAGGGAAACGAAGAAATTTTCGGAATAATGATACGCCCTGCTCCTTTTATGCCTCGTCTTCAATAGCTTGGTGGAGAGCATGGGGGTGAGCGAGAGGGCCACGAACGAGGATATGGTGACGGCCCCCGCGATCACGATGCTGAACTCGCGGAACAGCCTTCCGGTCATCCCCTCCAGGAAAACAATGGGAATGAAGACGGCCACCAGGGTGATGGTGGTGGAGATGATGGCGAAGAAGATCTCGTTGGCCCCCTTGAAGCCCGCCTCCAGCGGTGTCATGCCTTGTTCGATCTTCACGTAGATGTTCTCCATCATCACGATGGCATCGTCGACCACCAGGCCGATAGACAGGACGATGGCGAGTAACGTGAGCACGTTGATGGTGAAGCCGGAGATGTACATGATGAAGAATGAACCTACCAGCGATACCGGAATGACCAGGATGGGGATGATGGTGGTGCGCCAGTCGCGCAGGAAGGTGAAGATGATGACCACCACCAGGAAGAAGGCAAGGTAAATGGTTGTTTGCACTTCCTTTATCGACGAACGGATGTATTTGGTGTTGTCGAAACCGACATCATATTCCACATCCTCGGGGAGGTTCTTTTTGATGTATTCCAGCCGTTCATAAATTTCGTCTGCGATCTCGATGTGGTTGGCCCCGGGCTGCGGGATGATGGCTGTGGCGATCATGGGCACGCCGTTCATCTTGGCGATGCCCCTGAGGTCTTCAGGGCCGAGTTCAGCGCGGCCGATATCGCTCACGCGCACGATCTGGTCGCCGGTTTGCCGGAGGATGAGGTTGTTGAACTCCTGCGGGCTGGTCATCAGCCCCAGCGTCCTGATGGTGAGCTCGGTGTTGGTGCCTTCGATGCTGCCTGCCGGGAGCTCCACATTCTCGCGGAGGATGGCATTGCGCACGTCGAGCGGGGTCATCTGGTAACCGGCAAGCTTGGCAGGGTCGAGCCATATGCGCATGGCATAGCGTTTCTCTCCCCAGATCATCACTGCGCTGACCCCCGAAACGGTCTGCAGTTGTTCCTTGAAGGTGAGCTCGGCGATCTCTGAAATTTCGAGCAGCGACCGCTGGGCGCTCTTCACGGCGATCATCATGATGGGGCTGGCATCGGCATCGGCTTTCGACACCGTAGGCGGGTCACAATCGCGGGGCAGGCGTCGCTGGGCCTGCGACACCTTGTCGCGCACATCGTTGGCTGCAGCCTCCATATCCACCGAAAGCTCGAACTCCACCGTGATCCTGCTGTAACCCTGGCTGCTGTAGCTGGTGAGCGTGCGGATGCCGGGAATGCCGTTGATGTATTGTTCCAGGGGCTCGGTGATCTGGGTCTCGATCACGTCGGAGTTGGCCCCCGGATAGGAGGTGCTCACGGAGATGATGGGCGGATCGACGCTGGGGAATTCCCTCACGCCGAGGTAGGTCATCCCGACGATGCCGAACAGGAGGATCACCAGCGAGAACACCGTAGCCAGCACCGGCCGCTTTATGCTGATCGACGACAGGCTCATAGCGTGGTGTTTTCCAGTTTTTCGTTGGTCGTCAGGGAATCGATCTGTACGGGGATGCCATGCCGCAGCTGGAGGATGGCCGTGGTGAGCACGGTATCGCCGAAATGGAGGCCGGTGCGCACCTGCACATGCGATTCGGTGCGAAGGCCCAGCATGACCCTGACCTCTTTTGCCCTGCCGTTTTCGTAGATGAACACCTTTTCACCGTCCATCTCGGGGATGACCGCCTGGGTAGGGATGGCGATGGCGTTGTCGATCTGCGACAGGCGCGCCCTGACGCTGGCAAAACGGCCCGGCTTCAGCTCCTGCTCTTGGTTGGGATACAATGCCCTGACCACGATGGTGCGGGTTTCCATGTCCACCTTGGGATCCACGGCATAGACGTTGGCCGTAAAGGTCTCGGGGATGCCGTCGATGACGAAGGAGATGGGGAAGCCCGGCGAGATCTCGCCCGCATAACGTTCCGGCACGGAGAACTCCACCTTGAGCGGCTGGATCTTGATCAGGCTGACGATCCTGGTCTGGGTGGTGGCAAAAGCCCCTTCGCTGATCATGCGCAGGCCCACAACCCCGTCGAAGGGTGCCCTCAATTCGGTTTCGGAGATGCGAGCCTCGACCAGCATGATGTCGGCTTCGAGCGACTGGCGTTCGGTCACTACCTGGTCGTAGCTTTCCTGGCTGATGGCGTCGCGGTCGAGCAGCTGCCGCTGGCGGAATTCGCGCTCCTTCGTGAGCTTGAGCTGGGCCTGCAGTTTCAGCAGCTGCGCCTGCAAAGGCCTGTCGTTGATCTTGGCCAGCAGTTCGCCTTTTTTAACCCTTGTGCCTTCCGAAAAGTATATGCCTACCACCTTGCCCGAAGTTTCGAAGGCCAGCTCCACCTCTTCGTCGGGGATCAGTGAGCCCGTGCTGTAGATGAGTTCGTTCATCTGCACGGGCACCACGACGTAGCCGTTGGCGAACAGCGCCTGCCCGCCGCCCTGCATGTTCATGCCGGAGGCTCCGCCCGGGCCGGGACCGGTCAAGAACAGGGGTTTTAACTTGGGATACAGGATGATGCCCGCGATCACGATCACGATGATCACGGTGAGGGAGATCCTGAAGAGTTTTTTATTTGATGCAGCCATTGCTTGTATTCACTCCGTGTAATTAGTATGCTTTGACCGGCATAGGATTAGCGCGTTCATCCCCGGTAAGGCCCGGCCTGTAAAAGTAAGGTTTTTAAGTATAACATCATGAGGGAGGAATTGTTTTGGCGGCCGCTGCTGACGGCTAACACAGATTCGCGGGCATCACAACACCTCACCCCCTTTACCCCCGTCCTTAGGGGGGGAGGTGCATAAACCATTGCCAAAGATTTCAGTTCGCTCC
>CAZHYA010000168.1:0-6096 GCA_964536525.1 uncultured Bacteroidales bacterium
AATGCCCAGATCATCCCCAGCATGTTGGTGCTGTACCTGAGCTTAAAGTCTGTCCTGGCCAGGATCCATATCCTTTCCGTGCGTTTATTCATAGGGAAGAGGGAACTCAGCCTTCCTGTTATTCCTGCCACCATCTGTAAGAGCTATTCTTATTGACAAATATAATTACAATTATCAGAAGGATCGGTTTTTTAATATATTTGATTTGTTAAATTAGCGGTTAATGACATCCGGAAAAATTAAGGCCAGCAAAAGATCGGGTTTGCGAAGGCACCCATTGTTGTTTTCAGCATTGGTGCTTATTGTGGCCGGCTTTTTGGCCTATTCCAACAGTTTCAACTGTTCCTTCCACTGGGATGATGTCCCTGCCATTGTCGACAACGACGATGTGCATCATGGCAAGGCCTTTGCCGTCCTGTCAAACTGGGCGGATATCAATTTCCGTCCCCTGCCGATGTTTACTTTCTTTCTCAACTGGCAGCTTGGCGGTGCGCAGGTATGGCATTTCCATCTCGTCAACCTCATGATCCACATCCTCACTGCCTTCCTTGTGTTCGTCCTGGTGCGGCATACGATCCGGTTGTTGGATGGCGACGGGCGCTATGAACAACGTCTGAAGGACATGACGGCCCTCTTCGTGGCGCTGTTGTTCCTGCTTCATCCCGTGCAGACCATGGCCGTGACCTACATTGTGCAAAGGATGACCCTTATGGCAGCGCTTTTCTATATCCTGGCGATCTGGATCTATGCCCTCGGAAGGGAAGCCTATCTGCTGAACGGGAATATGCGGAGATCGGTCGTGCTGCTCACCCTTGCCATGGTCTCCGGCGTCATGGCGGTCATGTCGAAACAGAATGCCATCACCTTTCCAGCGGCATTTATCCTGTACGAGATATTTTTTATCAGGAAAACCAACGGAAAGGCTTGCCGGCGATACATCCTGTCAGCATCAGCCTTCATGTTGTCCATTCTGCTTGTCGCTGCGTCGTTGGTTGGCCTGCCGGCAGAAACCGACCACTATACGCGGGTTGAGTATTTCATTGCACAGTTGGGCGTGTTGCCTGAATACCTGTTGCTGATATTATTCCCTGCCGGACATAATGCCGATCCCTACCTGGAGCTGCCAAGCCCCCTGATAGGTGTTTGGGAGATCATTGGCATCCTGCTCCTGGCCGGAATGCTGACTTTAGCATTTGTGCTTTTCAAGAGAAACAGGCTGCTTTCGTTTGGCATCTTATTTTTCTTTCTTGGATTGTCGGTGGAGTCGGGGATCTTCCCCATCAAGGATATTATGATGGAACACAGGCTCTATCTCCCCATGTTTGGCGCAGGCATAGCCATTGCAGGGTTGATCCTGCGGCATGTGCCTTACCGTTCGTTTACCCTGCTTTTCTTTTTGATGGCTGTTTATCTCGTTATCCTCGCCTATGCCACACATGAGCGGAACAAGGTCTGGGCCAGTGAGGTGAGCCTCTGGACTGATTGTCTGGAAAAAAATCCCGAAAATTCCAGGGCGATGTATAACCTTGGCCTTTCCTACAAAATGCGATCATCATGGATGCAGGGCACCATGCAGCGCAGGGAGGACCTGGCACAGGCATTGAAGTATTTTTCCAGTGCCGCCAAAACGGAAAAATACAATTCACAGGCCCGGGTAGAGCGAAGCCTGATCTATCTTGAAATGGAAGAGTACGACCTGGCATTGAATGAAATTAAGCATGGTGTCTTGATGAAACCTTCCAGTGAATATGTAAAACCATATATTGAAGGCGTTATCCTGGCCAAGCAGGGGCGCTACCGGGAGTCGCTCCTTCTTTTCGACGAGTCTGTCAGCAAAAAGGATGATTTTGCCCTGTCCCGCATGTGGCGGGGGCTCGTACGCACCGAGCTGAAGATGTACCGGGAGGCACTTGACGACCTGCTGCGTTCGGTCGAACTCAGTCCGGGAAATACCGTGCTTTATGTCAATATTTCGAATTTGTATTATTACCTTCACGACCGTGAAAATGCCATACGCTGGATCAGGAAGGCTGAGCAGGCAGGTCAACCGGTCGACCCCGCATACCTGAGGGCATTGGGACAATAACGGAATCAAACAAACGTAAGTATTTTGAAAACGCTCATCATCATACCTGTTTACAATGAAGCCGAGAGTATTGACCGCATCCTTCATGATGTCAATGCGGCATATCCCATGTTCGACATCCTGGTAGTGAATGATGCCAGCAAGGATGATTCATCGCTGATCGCGAATGCCACTGGCTTGGCCGAAGTTATTGACCTGCCCTTTAACCTGGGTATCGGGGGTGCGGTACAGACCGGTTTCATGTACGCCAGGGAGAACGGTTATGATATTGCATTGCAGTTTGATGGCGACGGGCAGCACCAGGTTGCAGAGATCGCCAGGCTCCTGAAGCCTGTCAGGAACAATGAAGCAGATGTCGTCATCGGATCGCGGTTTAACAAAAAAGCGAAGGGTTTCAAGACCCAGCCGCTGAGGAGGCTTGGCATACGGATATTCCAGTTTGCCAGTTATCTCATGATCCGGCAACGTATTACCGATCATACTTCGGGATTCAGGGCATACAACCGCAAGGCATTTTGCTTCCTGGCCGACCATTACCCCACCGACTATCCTGAACCGGAGGTGGTGATCCTGCTGGGAAGAAATCACTTCGTGGTGAAAGAGGTGTTTACCCAGATGCTCAGGCGCCAGGGAGGGGTGTCGTCGATACCGCTTGCAAAAGGCCCTTACTATGTCATGAAGGTTTTGCTGGCGATGTTCATGGCTTCGATCAGGTCGAGGATAATAAAAATTTAGAATATAAGCGCAATGACATCCATCAGCCAAATACAGATAGTGGCCATCGGCGTGAGCCTTCTGCTTTTCCTTTTCATCATGTACCTCATCCGGAGCCAGCGCCTTAAGGAAGAATATTCACTCTGGTGGATCTTCTTCAGCCTGGTATTCATCCTCTTCTCTTTCTGGAAAAGCGGACTTGATCATGTGGCTGCCTTCCTTGGCGTTTCCTATCCTCCCGCCGCGCTCTTCATGATACTCCTCATGGCCATATTCCTGATCCTTATCGAATATTCCATCATCATCAGCAAGCTGGCGAACAAAAATAAATCCCTTGCACAGGAAATAGGTTTGCTGAAGCATAGGATGAGGTCCATGGAAGATGGAAGAAGGAAAAAGGGAAAGGGAAAAAGGAAAAGGGAGGAAGATCAGGGTATCTGAATCTGAAGAAAATGCTTTCTCCCCCGGGAATCCCTGAGGGGTGCCACATTATGCGGACAGGTATTCCTTGTATAGTTTCAAATATTCATTTAGCGTTTCGTCGAGGGGGAAGGTCTTTACCGGTATATCCGTCCAGTCGTTGTGGTATGCTTTTTCAAGGGCTTCCCTGAGGCCACGGACGGATTGGGCGTTCATGACAATATGTTTTCCTGAGACAACCTCGGGCAAGGCCCCTTTGCCCGACGATACAATTGGGATGCCCAGGGCCGAAGCTTCCGCCGCGGCAAAACAAAAACCTTCGCTGTAGGAGGGGATCACCACGCACGACGATTTTTTTAATTCCTGCTTAAGGGTGCTTTCATCAAGATGATGCAGCAGGGTGTAACAGTTGCCGGGAATTTTGCCAAGCAGCCGCAATATCCTGCGATGTAGTCCTGCAGGATGCCTGGGGAATATCAGTTTAAGGTGTGCCTCAGGGTGTGCGTCGAGGAAGGAGGGAGCCACCTGCAACAGCAGGTCGAGCCCTTTGGATATTCCCAGTCGCCCGAAATAGGTGAATGTGAAATGATCCGCCGGCTGCATCCTGTCACTGTCATAATTGCCATAGTCGAGGCCGTTATATATGCGGGTGATGCGTTTCCTGCTCACCCCAAGCCTTACGAGGCTTTCTGCAGTGTAATCTGATACTGCCACATAACGGATAAACCTTAGTTTGAGGATGAGCCATTCGTATATAAAATACAGGCGTTTGTATAAGTATCCCGCAAAAGGGAGCCTGAACCAGAGCCTTCCCCAGGCCTCATGGAAGGTGATGATCACCTTCCTGCCTGTGAGCCATCCTGCCAGTCGTGCCGGGAAGGCAGCATTGAAAGAGGTGGTATGGATGATGTCGCTGCGTCTTGCCTCGCGCAGGATCCCGAACACACCAAAGATGTTGAACATGAAACGGGAAGATATGCGCAGCCTTCTGATCGTTACCCCATTGCGGATCTCTTTGAGAGGCAGGTCCTTCCTGAACCTGGTGGTGATAACGGTAACCTGGTGACCCTCCATGGCCAGCCGCTCCGCCAGGGTCTTGAAAAGTTTTTCAATGCCCCCGATATTGGGATAATATAATTCAAGTACGAACAGTATCTTCATCGGCTCAGAGGTTTTTTATGGCTTCATCGAATGCCCGGACATGATGGCTCCAGCTGAACCTGGCAGCCTGGAGTTTTGCCCTGGCAGAGCATTCATCGCGCAGCTCATCATCCTTCACGATCCTTTCCATGCTTTCGGCAATTGAAATGATGTCGTTGGGATCGAAATATCGTGCTGCTTCACCACCTACCTCCGGCAGACTCGAAGTATTCGACAGCAGGCAGGGCGTTCCGCAGTTCATCGCTTCAATCACGGGTAGGCCGAAACCCTCATAATGTGAGGGATATACCAGGGCCACGGCATGGCTGTACAAGGAAGAAAGCGCTTTCCGGTCGACATACCCGCAAAGGCGGATATCATCGGCATAGGGGTGTTTTGCAAGCTTCCGGAAAAACTGCCTGCTTTTCCATCCCCTGCTGCCAGCGATCACAAGCAAATGAGACAGCCCGGTGTTTTCCCTGAACAAAGTATAGGCATCCAGAAGCTTGACGAGGTTTTTTCGGGGCTCGATGGTGCCGGTGAAGAAGAAATAAGGTTTTTCAATGGCATATCTTAATAGTGTGCTGCGGTCTTCATTGAAAGTCACCCCTTCATCCCTGCCTAAATAGATGCGCTTCAATTTGTGAGCCGCTCCGGGGCAGTACCTTATCACGTCGTTGCTGGTGTTGTCGGAATTGGTGATCAGCAGCGTTGCCCTCCTGATGATCCCTTTCAAAAACATCCTTTGCAGCAGCTGGCTGTGGATGCGGTGCATGCGGGGAAACATGACCGGGGTGAGGTCGTGGATCACCGTCACCCTTTTTATCCTTCGGGGCAGGTTAAAAGGCCCGAAATGTGCCGGTTCAACAACCACGTCGGCCTTCATCCTCATCAGCCTCATGGGGATGATCAGGAACATGCGCAGGGCTGCATATCCGGGGATCCGGTAATTCCTTATGATGATCTGCCTCCCGGCAGGGAAAAGGCCGTCCCTCTTTCTTCGCACCAGATAATATTCCCCCCTGATATCGATCTGAGCAAGGTGTTCAACGAGGTTGCGCGTATAATGATGTATACCCGCTTGCTGGTTGTCGAGGGGGTCGGCCAGGATCACGATGCGCATATGAAACTGAATTATGCTGACGAATATAGTAAAAGAAACAGGAATGTCTGTTGAAGCTGCGACCCGAATGCCGGCATTCGGCATGAAAATTATCGTCGTTTTAGGCTCTAATTCGATTTAATATTTATTTATACAATATGTCTAAGGGAGAGAAAAATACTTACTTAAAATCTACAACTTTAAGATAATCATTGATTTCCATTTATTTTTTTGTATATTTAGGGATTAACCATTTCTTATGCCGGTCGAAAGGTTTTATAATCTTTGATTGTTAAACAAAACCTGCTGGTCATGAAAAATTTCCTGAGATTTTTTCTTTCAACATCCTTGTGCCTTTCTTTTTCGATGTCCCTGTTATCGCAGGATTTCTTCGACTATGGTGATGCCCCGGAAGCTTCGGTCGCCTATCCTTCCACGGGGGTGATCGGCGCTTTTCCTACCTGCATTACCGTGGGTACATCCTTCGTGCAACACAATAATTTCGGTGCACATCTCGGCCCCGCTTTTGATTTTGAGCCTGATGGCAATGGTGGGCTCTGCCCGGCATTCGCACCCTACGACAACGACGAATGCTTTGCCGACGGCGATGCTGGACTGCTGATCCCCGAATCAT
>CAZHYA010000169.1:0-6083 GCA_964536525.1 uncultured Bacteroidales bacterium
AATTAAGTTGAACCTTTTTTATATGAAAAGGCAATTCGTTTTACTTCATGTTTCCTTCGATGAGGTTTTTAATGATAGCGGGGCTGATTTCCTGCATGCAATGGCAATTGCTGTTATTCCGGCAGTCGTTGCACTCTTTTTCCAGCACGGCATAAGTGGCACTATGGCCGCAGGGGGCCCACCGGCCGGGATGCATGGGCCTGATAGGTGGATAGATCCCCACTGCCCTTATTCCGAGCGCAGCGGCAAGATGCAAGGGGCCGGTGCTGGCTGCCACCAGCCCGTCGCAGGCACGGATGAAAGCCATGAATTGCCCCAGCGACATTTTCCCTGTCAGGTCGGTGATCCCGTCATCTTCGATCAGGCCCGAGCCCTGCATGAGTAAGCCTTCTTCATGTGTGCCACTGAGAAACACTTTGTATTTTTCGCGTGGCAGCATCCTGGCCAGTTCCCTGAAATTGCCGATACCCCATTCGCGGGCACTGCCTTTTGACTTTGGGTGGATGATGAGGTTAAACCTGTCGGGGTCGATCAAGGTGTTGAAGCCGGGGTGGAGTGGTTCTGTCCGGGATAAACCATAAAGACCGGGAATCGCGTCAAAGGCAATGTCTTTCATGCCGGTAATGCGTTCAATGAGTTTAAGGTTAAGCTGGGCTTCGTGCAGGCCCGAGCGTCTGCGGCTCAGCCTGACCAGCCTGTTGCAGGTGAACCAGTGGTACAGGCGGTTGGTTGTCCCCAGCCTGACAGGTATCCGTGCTTTTTTTGCAAGGCTGGCAATTTCCCGTCTTGGGAAAACATGGATGATAAGGTCTGCCTCCTGCTTGTTCAGGCTGAGGGCTGCCGTTTCCTCATCCATTGTACTGAGGAGGTCCCAGTCGAGAAATTTGTCGATATGCCCGCAGGCACTCACTACATCGCGAGTATACGACCTTCCGAGGAAGATAATGAATGCGCCGGGGAATTTCCTTTTGATGATCCCGGCAACCGGCAGGGTGAGCACGACATCCCCTATGCTGTCGGTCCGGCTGATGATGATGCGACGAAAGTTACTCATACGGCATGGGTTTAAGCTTCCTTTCCCTTCCTGATCTGCCGGATCTTGGCATATTTCATGAAAGTGGCCTGGGCCGAGATCCTGCATACCACATATCCGTAGTAGCCATCAAGAAACCCCCCTTTGAGGAAATAGTCGCGGGTAAACTTTATGGCCGGGCTGAGCAGGAGCTTGATGATGCCGGCCTTCTTTCCTTTCGCAACAGCCAGGGCTGCGGTCATGTCGGTAAAATGGTTGGCTTGTGCATAGTGCTCTGCAATGCTGTAATAGGAATAATGGTAGAGGTCGCCCCTCAGATACCCGACGGCGGCATGCCCGGCTTTGCCGACAAGACGTTCATGGATCACCTCACCCCCCCATTCAAACTTTTCCTTGTTGAACAAACGCATTTTCCTGTCGGGATACCAGCCCCCGTGGCGGATCCACTTTCCGCAATAGTTCGTCATCCGGTTCATCTCGTAGGCGTCGTGGCTGCCTGATCTTTTAACTTCCTTGATCGAATCCCTGAGCATGTCGGAGAGGGCCTCATCCGCGTCGATCGAGAGGATGAAGTTATGCCTGGCAAGGCTGTTGGCATAGTTCTTCTGATCAATATAACCGGCCCAGGCGTGAAAGAAGAACCGCGCACCCGCGTCCTTGCAAATCTGTTCAGTATTGTCGGTCGAGCCCGAGTCGACAACCACGATCTCGTCGGCAAGCCCTTTCAGGGAATCGAGGCATCGCCCGATATTCCGCTCTTCATTGTGAGTGATGATGACGGCTGAGATCTCTGGCATGTTCAGGGTTTTCTGTTAGGGCCGATCCAAATATACTACATTTCCGTCAATGCTTATTTTTTCCAGAATGCAGGAGAAAAAAGAATGAGGACAGTAAAAAGTTCGAGCCGCCCGAGCATCATCAAAAACGAAAGGAACCATTTTCCCCCTTCGGGGATGAAAGCATAATTGTCGACAGGGCCGACCATCCCGATGCCGGGGCCGATATTTCCAAGTGTGGCTGCCGAAGCCCCTATGGCGGTGGGCCCGTCGAGCCCCATCAGGGCCATGATGGTTGCGCCGATGATAAAGATGATGATATAAATAATGAAAAATGCCATTACCTTGAAGATGATATCCTGTGGCACCACTTTGGCGTTCATCCGCACCGGGATGATGGCCTGGGGGTGGATCAGCCTTTTGAGCTCCAGCATGCTGTTCTTCAGGAGCAGCAGTTGCCTGACTACCTTGATGCCACCGCCGGTTGAGCCTGCCATACCCCCGATGAACATCATCAGGAGAATGAGAAACCACATCGCCCCGGGCCAGTTCAGGTAGTTGTCGGTAATGTACCCGGTGGTGGTGATGATCGAGACTACCTGGAAAAGGGATTTGCGCATGGCTTCCTCGAAGCCCATCCCATCTTTGCTGAGGGCAAGTACGGTCGTGATCATCACCGTGCCGCCAACGATCAGGTAAATGAAATACCGGAATTCCTCACTTTGCCAAACCTTGCGAAGCTGTCCGTGCATGGCAAAATAGTGCAGGGTGAAGTTGGTGCCCGCAATGATCATGAACAGGATGATCACGTACTGTATGTAAGGAGAAAAGTCTGCAATGCTTGCATTGTGGGTTGAAAACCCGCCGGTGGCCATGGTGCCGAAGGTATGGCAAAGCGCATCGAAGAAGCTCATCCCGCCCAGAAGCAGCAGGATGGTTTCAACAATGGTAAATACCACGTAAATGCCCCATAACCGCTTTGCCGTGGCCGTGATCCTCGGATGAAGCTTGTCCTTGGTAACCCCGGGCATTTCGGCCGCGTAGAGCTGCATGCCACCGATGCCAAGGATCGGCAATACCGCCACCGTAAAAACAATGATGCCCATGCCCCCGATCCAGTGTGTCAGACTTCTCCAGAAAAGCAGTCCTTTGGGCATGGCCTCGATATCGGTAAGTATCGTTGCCCCGGTGGTGGTGAAACCCGACATCGTTTCAAAGAAGGCGTCGGTGAAAGAGGATATCGTGCCGCTAAAGATAAACGGAAGCGTGCCGAACAAAGAGATGATGATCCAGGTTACGGCTACGATCACATAACCTTCTTTTTTACCGATATTCCGCGGATGCCTCCTTGTGGAGAACCACAATATCCCTCCTGTCAGCATGGTGATCAGCCCTGAAAACAGCAGCGAAAGGTAGGTGTCTTCACGATAATAAATGGAAAATGGCAGGGCGGTCAGCATCAGAACGCCTTCAATGATAAGCAAAAAGCCGATCACCCGGATGATCACCTTAACATTGATGCCCTTCCAGTCTTTCATGGCTTAGCTAAAAAGTTTGCTTACCCGGTGGATGGCGTCCGGCATGCTGAAAACAACTACTTTGTCGCCTTCTTCAATCTGGAAATCGCCCACAGCAATGAAACTTTCTTCTCCCCTGATGATGCCTCCTATGATCGCTCCCTTCGGCATGTGCAACTTCCTGATAGGTTTACGTGTTACCATGCTGTGCGGGTTGGCAACCAGTTCGATCACCTCAGCATTGATGCCGCTGAGGCACTTGATGGACGTGACCACGGCATTCATGGTGAAACGCACAATATAACTCGCCGTGCTAAGCTTTTTGTTGATGATGGTGTCGATGCCGATATTCTGTGAGATGTCGATATAGTCAATGTTCTCGACCAGGGCGATGGTCCTCTTCACCCCGAATTCGCGGGCGTGGAGGCAACTGAGGATGTTGGTCTCGGAGCTGTCGGTAACGGCGATGAAAGCGTCCATCCCCCTGATGTCTTCATCTTCCATCAGCTGGATGTCGCGGGCATCGCCGTTGATCACCAGGGTACGCTCCAGATTGTCGGCCAGGTACAGGCTCTTCTCCTTTTCAAGCTCGATCAGCTTGATATGCATGGAATGTTCCAGCTTCTTGGCAGCGGTGCGGCCAACCCTTCCACCACCGACGATCATAACATTCCTGATGTCGAACTTCTGCTTACCTCCCAGCTTCAGCAGGTCGTCGATGCCTCCAGGCTTGGTGATCACATAGGAAAGGTCGTGGGTAAGGAACCTGTCATCGCCTTTTGGGATGATGGTACGCCCGTTCCTGTGAATGGCCACTGCACGAAAGTCCAGATGCGGGAATAGCCCCACAATATCGTTAAGGGTCTTGTTTACGACAGGTGCATTCTCTTCCAGTTTGATCAGGAAAAGGAACAGCTTCCCTTCGGAAAAGTCGAAGATCTCTGTGGCTGCCGTCTGGCTCAGCAGGTGTACCACCTCATTGGCAACAATATCTTCGGGACACACCAGCGCATCGATGCCCATGTTCCGGAAGCGGATTTCATTCTCCGGCTTCAGGTATTCGAGGTTATTGATCCTTGCAATGGTCTTTTTTGCACCCAGCTGCTTGCCAAGAGAGGCCGTAACGATATTGGTGCGCTCATCATGGAGCACAGAGATCAGCAGGTCGGCCTTTTTTACATTGGCATCGAGCAAAACCTCGATGGAGGTCGAATCGCCCCTGACCGCCAGCACATCGGAATGCGACTCAACCATCTTGATAAGATCCTCATGCGGATCCACGATAGTGATATTATGGTTTTCCTGTGCAAGCTCCTTTGCAAGGTACAGCCCCACTTCCCCATCGCCGGCGATGATAATATTCATGTTGTATCTTTAAAACAGGGTGCCAAATTAATACAAACAACGATTAAAATGCAAATAGTATGCTGCAAATCTTCCTCACATCCTTCGCCTGCGAGCGATGAAAGGACTGTTTGCGGTGATACCAGGAAGTATCGCGACGCAATGCGACCGGCTTTAGGTTAATGTATCGGTAATTGCCTCTTTTTTTGTAATTTTGTGGTCTGGTTTAACACATTTATCTTCCAAAAACGATTGAAAATGAACACCATCCACAACTATAATTTCACCGGCAAAAAGGCACTGATCCGTGTCGACTTCAATGTGCCGCTCAGCGAACGATTCGAGATCACCGACACGACGAGGATCGATGCAGCCATCCCTACCATCCGTAAAATCCTGGATGGGGGAGGAGCAGTGATCCTGATGTCGCATTTGGGCAGGCCCAAATCCGGCCCCGAGGAGAAGTTCTCACTGCAGCACCTGCAGCCATACCTTACCCGGCAACTGGGCCGGGCGGTAAGTTTTGCGGATGACTGTGTCGGGGTGCAGGCTGCAGAAAAAGCCGGAAGCCTGGAACCCGGTGAAGTGCTGCTGCTCGAGAACCTGAGGTTCCATCCCGAAGAGACCAGGGGCGATGAGGCCTTTGCAAAAAAACTGGCCTCGCTGGGCAATGTATATGTGAACGACGCTTTCGGAACAGCCCACCGCGCCCACGCCTCCACAACCATCATCGCGAAATTCTTCCCGAACGATAAGTTGTTCGGATATATCATGGAGGATGAGGTGAAAAGTATCGACAAGGTGCTGCGTGAACCCGGGAAACCCTTCACGGCCATACTGGGCGGGGCCAAGGTGAGCGGCAAGATCGAGATCATCAACAACCTGCTCGATAAGGTCGACAACATGATCATCGGCGGGGGCATGATGTTCACCTTCCTGAAGGCGCTGGGAGGGGAGACCGGTAACAGCATCGTGGAAGAAGACCTGGTGGAAACGGCCATGAAGGCCCTGTACAAGTCAAAGGAACTGGGCGTGAACCTCTACCTGCCCATGGATACCATAGCCGCCGATGCCTTAGCCAATGATGCAAACCTCAGGACGGTCGCTTCCGACAAGGTGCCTGCAAATTATATGGGACTCGACATAGGGCCCAAAAGCATACGCTCCTTCCGTAAGGCCATCCTCAATTCATCCACCATCCTCTGGAACGGGCCGATGGGTGTTTTCGAGATGCCTAACTTCGAGGAGGGGACCAAAGCCATCGCCGAGGCCGTGGCCGCATGGGCGCCGGGCGGACTCGATTACCTGATGGATGCGGTCGGCGTCAGCACGCTGCCGAACGGCCTCGACCTGGTGCGTCCGGGCGGCACCTTCGTCAGCATCCCGACGCTGAACGACGACGGTGACATCCCG
>CAZHYA010000170.1:0-1886 GCA_964536525.1 uncultured Bacteroidales bacterium
CTTCGATTTCATCGTTTTTCGTGGATCCGCGATCCCGGGAACCGGGAATCGGGACTGGGGACTGGGGACTGGGGACTGGGGTGCTGGGGCCTGGGTACCGGGCTATAGACATCAGCTTCCAGTCTTTGTCCGGGTGTCAGATCTTCCTGCGCACCAGCTGGTATCCTGATCTCATGAAATAGGCGAGTGGAAAAACAAGCATATGCATCAGTTTGGTGTAAGGGAAGATCATGATGATGACCATACCCAAAGCGATGTGCAATTTATACAGGATACTGTGCCCTGCAATCAGTGCACCGGCATCGGGTTGAAAAGTAACGACCTGTTGTGCCCATCTTCCCAGTGCTGCATATTCGGCCGCAGAGCTTGTGGCGGTTGTTGCAACGGAGGCCAGTCCCAGTGCAGCCTCGACCAACAGTATGATTAGAATAAAATAGTCGTGAAAGTTGCTGTTGAACCTGACACGGGCATTACCTATCCTGCGGTTTAGCAGGATGATCATCCCGACAAAGGCGATCGTACCGAAGATTGTCCCGAAAAGCAAGGCGATCAGCCGTTTAGTTTCAGTCGTCATAAACAGGTGATAAACCTCTTCGGGCAGAAGCAGCGTAAAATGCCCGAAAAAAACGATGATGATTCCGTAATGGAATAAATTATTTCCTTTCCTGACGCCTTCCTTTGCAAAAACCTGTGTCGATCTGGCCTGGATGCTCCGGTTGGCATAAACGAAGCGGCTGATCAGCCCGAACCAGAATACGGCAAAGGCGATATGGGGAAAATAGGTAAACAAAAAGTTGTTGATGTAATATTCCATAGGTCTTACGATTTACAATTGGTACAGTCGTTATTTATGGAGAATTCTATGGGTTCATCCCCGTATTCCGCATCCAGGTCGAGGGGCTTTTCATTCCGGATGATCTCCCCGGTAGCTTTGGCATCAGGCTGCCGGGACGAAAGTGAGACTATCGCCGACAACACATAATGGTATGGGTGATCTTTTTCTTTCAAAGCCTGGCTGATGCGCTCAATGATGTGTGCTGTCCCGGCCAGCAGTTCAGCCGCTTCATCCTTATCACGCGTCGACAGGAATTCGAGGAATACCGGGAGATAGTCGGGCAGCTCGTTCGATGAAAGCTGCATGCCGTTTTCGCGATAAAACTCCATCAGGTCCACCATGGCCTGTCCACGGTCTTTCGAGTCACCCTTTACATGTTCAAAAAGATATAGTGATGCACTGCGGCTATTATCAAACAATTGCACATATTCCGCCTGCCAGTCCGTCAGGCCCATGTTGCTGAAGTGTTGAATAAAGCGTTCTGCCTCATCGATTTTTACCTGATGGAGCAATGCTTCATTCTTAAGCGCTGACAGTGCTTCCGGAAGGAATTCCTGTAACCCGGATTCGGGATAGGTGAGGAGCAGCGAGAGTATTTTATAGGTCCTGATCATGTTAAATTCCTCCAAAAAGGTTCTTGAACCTGCTTTCTCCTTCATCTTTGAAGCCGCATTCAGCCTTGTACCCAAAGACTTCTTTCGCGTTTTCACGGTGTGAGGTAGGGATCACAAAACGGTCCTCGTAATTGGAGATGGCCATCAGGTCGTACATCTTTTCTGTTTCTTCCGGTGTAAGTCCGCCTTCCTCCAGCATCGATGTGTCGATAATGTGGTCGACGGTCTTGCTGCGCATGTAAGCACGCATGGCAAGCATTCGCCTCAGGGCTTCCTTCACGGGCCTTTCATCGCCCGCCGTAAACATATTGGCCAGGTACTTATAGGGGATCCTCATATCGTCAACATCGGGTAATATGCCGTTCATGCCGATCTTGCCGTCGCTCCAGGGCTGCTGCGCCGCCCACTCGCGCACGATCTGCCGGCGCCGGACCTCA
>CAZHYA010000170.1:1896-6071 GCA_964536525.1 uncultured Bacteroidales bacterium
GTTTTCGGCAGCATTGACCACGGGCGACAGTGGCGGGACATACCACACCATTGGCAGCGTGCGGTATTCCGGGTGCAGCGGGAACGCCACCTGCCAGTCGATAGCCATTTTATAAACAGGAGAACTTTTTGCTGCTTCAATCACGTTATACGGTATGCCCTGTGCCTTTGCCTGCTCTTCGATCTCCGGGTTATGGGGATCCAGGAAGAGACGGAGGTGTGAGTCGTAAAGATCTTTTTCGTCATTACTGGAAGCGGCTTCAAGGATCCTGTCCGCATCATACAACATGATGCCGATGTACCGGATCCTGCCCACGCAGGATTCACTGCAGATGGTCGGTTCCCCGACCTCGATCCTGGGATAGCAGAAGGTGCATTTTTCAGACTTGTGCGTTTCCCAGTTGAAATAGATCTTCTTGTACGGACATGCGCTCACGCATTGCCGCCAGCCCCGGCAACGGTTCTGGTCGATCAGGACGATCCCGTCCTCTTCACGCTTATAGATGGCTCCTGATGGGCACGCGGCCACACATGTGGGATTCAGGCAGTGTTCGCACAGGCGGGGCAGATACATCATGAAGGAATTCTCAAACTCGCCGTAGATCTCCTTCTCTACTTCCTCAAAGTTTTTTTCTTTGCTGCGTGCTTCAAAACTGCCTCCCAGGTTATCTTCCCAGTTGGCTGACTTTTCGATCTTTTCCATCGGTTGGCCCGTAAGAATGGAATATGGCCTGGCCGAAGGAGGTGTCTTGAATTTGGAACCTTTGTGCAGTATGGAATAATTAAAGGTGAAAGGTTCGTAATAATCGTCGATCAGGGGCATGTTGGGGTTGGCAAAAATATTTTTCATGATGCCGGTTTTCTTTCCCATCCGGGGGCGCAGTTTGTCCCTGTCAAGCCTCCAACCCCCTTTCCATCGGTCCTGGTTTTCCCATTCGTCGGGGTAACCTATGCCGGGTTTGGTTTCGACATTGTTGAACCATGCATATTCCATGCCCTTGCGGGAAGTCCACACATTCTTACAGGTCACTGAGCAGGTGTGACATCCGATGCATTTGTCAAGGTTCAGTACCATTGCGATTTGAGCGCGTATTTGCATAATTTCGGATTTTTTAATTTTCATCGGAAGCTTCGTCCTCCCATTCCACTTTTTTTAGTTTACGGATGATCACAAACTCATCGCGGTTCGACCCTATGGTGCCGTAATAATTGAATCCGTAACTCAGTTGTGCGTAACCGCCGATCATGTGTGTGGGTTTCAGGCTGATACGTTCTACCGAGTTATGTACCCCTCCTCTGTTTCCATTGATCTGGTTCACCGGCATATTCACCGTTCGTTCCTGATTGTGGTACATGATCAGTGCATTTTCGGGTACACGCTGCGAAATGATCAGGCGTGCAACCGTTGCGCCATTGCTGTTGAAAACTTCAACCCAATCGTTATCTTTCAGCTTTATCCTGGCCGCGTCTTTCTCGCTCATCCATACAACGGGCCCCCCGCGTCCCAGCGTCAGCATCAACAAATTATCCGACCACGACGAGTGGATGGTCCATTTGTTATGGGGTGTCATCATGTTGATGATCATGTATTCGTCGGCGGGATCGAGTTTCTGCATGACATGCTTTACCGATTTGGTGTTGATGGGCGGTTTATAGCAGACCATGTTCTCGCCGAAAGCAATCATCCACGGATGGTCCTGGTAGGCGGTCTGTCGGCCGGTGAGCGTCCTCCAGGGAATTAACTCATGCACGTTGGTATAACCTGCATTATAGGAAACCTCTTCCGAATCCACACCGCTCCAGATGGGTGAGGTGATGATCTTGCGGGGTTGCGCCAGCAGATCCCTGAACCTGATCTTTTCATCTTCGCGCGATTCGGCAAGGTGCCTGTGGCTGAGCCCGGTGATGTTTGATAAAGCGTCCCAGGCCTTCAAGGCTACCTGTCCGTTGGTTTCGGGCGCGAGCGTGAGGATGGTTTCGGCTGCCTGTATGTCGGTTTCGATCCTGGCCAGCCCTCCGGTTTCCCCTTTATTTTCGGAAGTCCTGTTGAGCAGTTTTAGCAGTTCCACTTCCTGTTCCGTGTTCCAGGCGATCCCTTTGCCTCCGTTGCCCGCTTTTTCCATCAAGGGACCCAGCGTGATGAAACGGTGATAAGTTTCCGGATAATTCCGCATAATCTCGATGATCTTTGGCATGTTCTTCCCGGGTTTCAACTCCCCGCCGCTTTCCTTCCAGTCCTCGGCCCGGGTGGTTTCCGAAAGTTCCATGGGCGAATCATGTTGCAGGGGGAGCAGCACGATGTCTTTCTCCATGCCCAGGTGGCCTGTGGCGAGTTCCGAAAATCTTTTCGCAAGACCTTTAAAGATATCCCAATCGGAACGGGCTTCCCATACCGGGTCCACGGCCCTGGAGAATGGATGGATGAACGGATGCATGTCGGAAGTGCTCAGGTCGTTCTTTTCGTACCAGGTGGCTGCGGGCAGGATGATATCCGAGTGCAGCGTGGTGGTCGACATCCGGTAATCAAGCGTAACCAGCAGGTCGAGCTTGCCTTCGGGCGCCTCATCGTGCCATTTTACCTCCTGCGGAACGGGCTGGCCCGAAGCTTTGAGATCAGGGCCCAGCACGCTGTTCTGGGCCCCGAGCAGATGCTTCATGAAGTATTCCATCCCCTTTGCACTGGAGCCCAGCAGGTTCGATCGCCAAACGAAAAGGTTACGCGGGAAATTTTTTGGATCATCAGGATCTTCTGCTGCCATCCTCAGCGCTCCGCTACGGAGTTTCTCGGCGATCCAGGTCTCGGCATCCTTACCCGCTTTAGCGGCTTCACGCGAAAGTTCAAGCGGATTGGCTGACAGTTGCGGACTTGAGGGCAGCCATCCCATACGTTCGGCTTTTACATTGCAGTCGATCATTGACTTTTTACTCCATTCGGCTTTGTCGGCCAGGGGGGAGATCAGCTCTGAGAGGCCTACCTTTTCATAACGCCACTGGTCGGTATGAAGATAAAAGAAAGAAGTGGTGTTCATCTGGCGTGGCGGCCTGTTCCAGTCCAGCGCAAATGCCAGTGGCAGCCATCCCGTTTGCGGACGCACTTTTTCCTGGCCTACGTAATGTGCCCATCCGCCACCCGATTGTCCTACACAACCGCAAAACATCAGCATGTTGATGGCGCTGCGGTAGATCATGTCGGTATGGAACCAATGGTTGACACCGGCCCCGATAATGATCATCGACCTGCCCCTGGTTACGGCTGCATTTTCGGCAAACTGGCGTGCCGTATTGATCACCTGGGCAGCAGGAACGCCGGTGATCTGCTCCTGCCAGGCAGGTGTATAGGGAAGGTCCTGAATGTAATCCGAAGCGGAATTTTTATCATCCGCTCCCCTGGATATGCCATAGTTGGCAACCAGCAGGTCGAAGACCGTGCAATACAGGAAATCACCGGCAGGTGATCTTTTGACCCTGAGCTTGCGGGTGATGATGTCCTCATGCGCACTGGCTTTGAAATGTTCGTGCCTGTATGTTTCCCCGCCAAAATAGGGCAGCGACAACTCCACGGTTTCATCATGGTTGTCGAAGACAGACATCCTGGGCCTGATGTCCTTACCGCTCGAAACGTCCTTCAGTTCCAGGTTCCACTTCCGGCTCTGGTCCCAGCGCGACCCGATAGTCCCGTTGGGGATGACAGGATCGCCCGTTTTTTCATCGATCAGGACCGGCTTCCATTCGGCGCTTTTCTCTTCGGAAAGCTTTCCTTCCAGGTCGCTTGCGCGAACTATACGGCCGGCGACATACCTGCCGTTATCTTTTTCAATTTTCACCAGAAATGGCAAGTCAGTGTATTGACGGGCATACTCTTCGAAATAGGGCACCTTTTTTTCCAGGTAAAATTCTTTCAGGATAACATGCCCCATGGCCATTCCCAATGCGGCATCGGTTCCCTGCTTTGGTTTGATCCAGAGGTCGGCAAACTTGGCAGCATCGTTGTAATCCGGAGAGATATTGACGGTTTTGGTGCCTTTGTACCTGACCTGCGTGTAAAAGGGAGAATCCGGTGTTCGCGTCAGCGGAACATTGGAGCCCCAAAGCATCAGAAAGGATGAGTTGTACCAGTCGGCGCTCTCGGGAACATCGGTTTGCTCGCCCCATGTTTGCGGAGAGGAAGGGGGGAGG
>CAZHYA010000171.1:0-5986 GCA_964536525.1 uncultured Bacteroidales bacterium
TCAGCGTGATTGAACATTCCCCTGTCGCTGAGGTCGGCGGCCTTACCATGGAAGATGGTGGTATAGAAATTTCGGATGTTCGCACTTTTCCGGGGGATCTCCCCGACGAAATAGGTGTGCGACAGCCAGGTGGGAAGCTTGAAACCTACGGCTTCAGTGAAATCGACATAGATGGCATTGGGTGCCAGGGGCGGTTCGATGGGGCCTCCGAGTTGCTTTCCGGCTTTTGTAAATAACCTTGCGCCCCGCAGGTTGAAATCCTTTGCGTTGCCGATCACATAGATGCGTTCCGAGATATCCAGGTCGCCAACCCATTCGGCATGGCCTTCCAGTTCCACGGCCGCGGCATTGATGATGATATTATCGAACAACGCGGTATCGAGGCCTTCAAGCATGTTCTCCTTCACGGCCCGCTCGAGGTAATAATTGCCGAGGCTGTGCATGAACAGGCTCAGGCTGTTGCCTTCGGGCCATATATGTGAATGTTTGTACTTCTGCACCAGCAGCAGCAATTCACGGAACTGGGCCCTGCCTGCTTCAACATTCCTTCGGGAGTTTTTGAAGTTCGCCAACCCGTTCTGTGTGCTCATCATCGAAGGCCAGCTGTACACCAGCACCTTCACCCCGTGCAGGTTTTGTACTTCCAATCCGCGTACCGCCGCATCAACCGGCATCTTGCTGTCGCCATGAATGAGCAGCACCCAGTCGTTCCCTGCCTGCATGAACAGATCAGCCAGGCTCACCTCCTTCGTCCTGCCGCAATGGATGGTATCACCTTCTGCCTCCACAATGAACAGTTTAAGCGGATTGCGGTGGTCGATCTCGTTCTGCAATGCCATCCAGTCGTGCTGGACGGTATCGATCATCCGGTTGGTGATCAAGGGCAACACCGGATCGGTGATGCCTGAAAGTTCATACCTGCTGATATCGTGCTGTGCATGCAGGAATGCAAGGGAACAAAACACAGCCATGACCGTGAACATGATTTTTTCCGGTACTCTCATGCTACTGAATTGATGATTTTCAAAGCTTCCAGGATTCATGCTAATATAATCATTTTTATGGCTGAAACATGCCTGAGTTAAAAAAAGATCCGTGCATTCCCGGGCAGCCGCCGGTA
Source organism: uncultured Bacteroidales bacterium (assembly GCA_964536525.1). GTDB lineage: Bacteria > Bacteroidota > Bacteroidia > Bacteroidales > B18-G4 > B18-G4. Next base: position 1,121 of record CAZHYA010000171.1, read on the forward strand.
CAGAAAGTTAAAGATCATGGCCGGAGAGACCGTCATAGTCATGCTGATTTCTTATCATTGCACAAGATTTTGCGTTTATGTCGTTCAAGGAAAAATACGGCCCATGGGCAGCCATTGCAGGTTCGGCCGAAGGACTGGGTGAGGCCTGGTCGGAAGCACTTGCCCGCAGGGGGATGAATCTCCTCATGATCGATCACCAGGAAGAAAAGATGAGTCATCTCTCCACCCGTCTTGAAAATGACTACGGGATCCGGACAAAGAAGTTGCATCTTGACCTGGCCTCCCCTGATGCTGCTGACAGGATCATGGAGGGCATGAAAGGCCTGGATTGCCGTTTGCTGGTCTACAATGCGGCCTTCAGCCTGGTGAAACCCTTTGCGGATCACCAACCTGAAGAACTGGACCGGTTCATTGCCATCAACACGCGGACGCAGCTCAGGCTGGTCCATGCGTTCGCCCTTCACTTGCTAGGTAAACAAAAAGGTGGCGGGATCATGCTCATGTCGTCGCTGGCAGGCTTGCTGGGCATGCAGCTTGTAGCGCCCTATGCCGCAACCAAAGCCTTTGCCTGGAACCTTGCCGAAGCCATCCATCATGAGCTCAAGCCCTATGGCATCGATGTGATGGCCTGCATCGCCGGGGCCACCGCCACACCGGCATATCTCCTGACCAACCCGAAATACGGAGCAATAAAACCGCAGGTGATGAAACCCGGCGAAGTTGCCGAAGCCGCCCTGAAAAAGCTGGGAAAAAAGACGTTGTTCATGCCAGGGTTCTCGAACCGTTTTAATTATTTCATCCTGACAAGGATCCTGCCCAGGAAGGTCGCTTCACGCATTGCCAATAATACCATGAAAAATATGTATTTGAAAAAATAGCCTGGAAATGAAGAGGTCAAAGATCATCCTGTTTCTTTTTATCCTGGCATCCATACTGGTCAGTTGTACATGGGAAAGGGAACAGAAACCAAATATCATCATCATCTTTACTGACGACCAGGGTTATGCCGATCTGGGGTGTTACGGGGCCGAAGGATTTCAAACACCCCATATTGACCGGCTTGCCGAGGAAGGCATCCGTTTTACCAGTTTCTATGTATCAGAAGCCGTTTGCAGTGCTTCCCGCTCTTCGTTAATGACAGGATGCTATGCCCAGCGTGTGGGGATCAGGGGTGCACTTTCCCCTTTTGCCATGACCGGGCTAAATCCTGCCGAGGAGACCATTGCCGGCATGCTTAAAAAGCAGGGATATGCCACCTGCATGGTAGGGAAATGGCATCTTGGCAGTATGCCTGAATTTTATCCGAAAAATTATGGATTCGACGAGTACCTGGGCATACCCTATTCGAACGATATGTGGCCGGTGGGCTATGACGGGAAACGGCTTACCGAAGGTTTCAAGAGCATCTATCCAGAGTTGCCGCTCGTTGAGAATGATTCCATTGTCAGCTGCTTCAAAACCCTGGAAGACCAGGCCCGGATCACAGGCCTGTATACGCGGAGGGCCGTTGATTTTATCCGGAGTCATCATGACCGGCCATTCTTTCTATACCTGGCCCACAGCATGGTCCATGTACCACTTGCAGTGGACGAGAAGTTCAGGGGATCAAGTAAGCAGGGCATGTATGGCGATGTGATGCAGGAAGTTGACTGGTCGGTGGGTGAGATCCTCGGCACCCTTGAGGAACTGGGGCTGGATCATAACACATTGGTCATTTATACCAGCGATAATGGTCCCTGGCTCAACTTTGGAAATCATGCCGGATCTGCATATCCGCTCCGCGAAGGGAAAGGGAATGCATGGGAAGGGGGCGTAAGGGTACCCTGTATCATGTCTTTCCCGGGAATCATCAAGGGGCATTCGGTTACCGACAGGATGGCCTCCACCCTCGATATACTGCCAACCATCGCCGCGATCACAGGAGCGCCCCTGCCCGGGAAAAAAATCGATGGTGTGAACATCCTTCCTTTATTGCAGAATATGGAGCATGCCAACCCAAGAAATGAGTTCATCTATTATTACGAGGGTGGGTTATGTGCTGTCAGGCGTGGCGACTGGAAACTTGTACTCCCTCACAGGTACCGTTCTTATGAAGGGGTGGAAGCAGGGAAAGACGGGATGCCGGGGCCTTACAGCCATGGAAAGGCAGGGCTGGAGTTATACAACCTCAGGGAGGATATCGGGGAAAGCCATGATGTGGCAGCAGCCTATCCAGCAAAAGTTAAAGAACTGCTTGCCATGGCCGATAGTGCAAGGGCAGCTCTTGGTGACAGGATTACCGGGATAAGGGGAAGTGACAACCGCTCCCCGGGCCGGATAAGGATGATGGAGGACAGCATCCTGCACAAGGCAAAAGGGAAGGAATACACGATCAAAAAACCGCCCAGCCACCGCTATCCGGGAGGAGGGCCATATGCCCTTACCGACGGTCACCTGGCATCCCTTGAATTTTCTGATGAGAGCTGGTTGGGTTTTCACGGGGATGACCTCGACATTCTCCTTGACATGGGAACAATGACGGATATCCAATCCATCGAAATATCCTTCCTTAACAACCAGGCCTCCTGGATCTTCCTTCCCACAGAAGTCGAAATATTGGCCGGAGATGATCTCCGTCAGTTTAATCCCGTCGACAGATCAGGTTTTGATTCAGACAGTGCTGATTTTAAAATCGATAGACACACCTATCGATACACCGGGCAACTCAACACACGTTACCTTAAAATCATCGCCCGTAATATCGGCAAGTGCCCGGCATGGCATCCCGGGAACGGAGAAAATGGCTGGCTGTTTGTCGATGAGATCATTATCAGGTAATGCATGACCTCACAGGTCCTGGACCTGTGAGGTCATGTAACTTGCATTTTCTTATTTATTATAATAACTTTGTGAGGATGAGATATTTGCATATCCTTTTCGAAACGATTTAATTATTAATCCAAAAACATACAGGTATGAAATCAAGATCTTTACTTTTGAACCTTGTCTTTCTGTTAGCATTTTTCCCGGCAGGAGCCCAGGGAACGCCGGAAGAGATCACGGCTGATTACGGTCCTCCGGCCGCGGCCAATGTCTGGGAAAAGTTCACCATCCCGCTTACGGCTGAAACCTTCGGCGTGGATGAGACCACCTTCGCTGCTGCCATGGCCAATGTAACCTCCTTCTGGATCCGCACGGAAATGCATACCGGCAGCGATGTCGGGGGTATCGATGATGTTTATATAGGGACCACCTACTGGAGCACTTTCGAAGGTTCATCCGACGGCTGGAGTTCCGGTGGCGACGGCACCATGGAATGGATGAATGAAGGGGGCGTTGAAGGGGGATTTTTGCAGATCAGCGACTGGGCCGTGGGCGACTGGCACTGGTTGATCGCCCCTTCGGAATGGGCTGGCGACTGGAGTTCGATGATCGGGCAGAACATCGAATTCTGGTACAAAACCAACCAGCCAACTTATGCTGCTATTGTGAAAATCACCACCATCCCTGTCGAAAGGCTGGTCATCAATACCCCTGTGAGTCCCACGATCCTCCCCGACGATTCGGTGTTGATCGAGCTGGAGGTGATTCCCCCTCCTGAAGAGGATATCACCATCAGTTTCAGCACCTCAAACAGCAGTTGTGTACAGGTGCCTCCAACGGCTACGTTCCTTGCAAACCATTCCACTGGTTACTTTTATTTTACAGCAGCCCCCGGAGCCACCATAGGCTGTGAATCGGTGATCGAGGCCACATGCCCGGGGTACCTCACCTCCAGGATCACCATGATTGTGCTCGACAATTACGGTATCGGTGAAACAGACCTTGACGAGGCCATTGCAGTGTACCCCAACCCCTGTCGGGATAAATTCATTCTCGGTAATTCCTCGCGGGAGAAGATCAGCCGCCTGGTTATTTACAGCCTGACGGGCAACACGGTCCTCGACAAGGAACAGGCAGACCTCAGCAACGTTGAGATCGATGTGAGCGGGCATTCACCCGGGATCTACTTCCTGCGCATCTTTGCCGGCGATCAGGTGATCACAACAAAGCTGATCAGAAAGTAAGGAAAATGGAATATGGAAAAAGGAATATGGGATGGCTGTTAATTTTTTTCCTTTTTCCTTTTTCCTTTTTCCATATTCCTTATTCCTTACTTCAGCGGTTGCCCGTTCATCCAGGGTGCTCCGGCATCGATCAGCTTTTGTTCAAATGCAGGAAGGGTTTCATTCACGATTACCAGCAAACCCTCCTTTAGCCCCTCAAATTGTTGTTTTGCCAGTTCAAGGCTCATTACCTGGGTGCCGGTTGGACCATAATTCAGGTCGCGGGCACCATCATAGGCGTTGCCCAGCCTGTCCCTTACAGTGGGATAATCATATTCGCTCAGTTCCTGCATGGCAGGGTCGCCCCAGACCTGCTCCCTGAATTCAGCAAGTTGCTTTTTGATGGCATACAGGTCTTCATAGAGTCGGCCCGGTGGTTCCGGCATTCGATTCAGGGCGGTTTCCATGCCTTTCACCCTTTTCTCCGCTTCCTCAAAGGTGATCGCTGCGGCAGAGACCGCTTCGTTCATCTCGTCGACCTCATTCCTGTATGCCACCTGATCCATGGGCTCCATGCCTTTCAGTGCACCTTCATACAACATTTTTACCTCGAATTCGACCGGTCCGGCCAGACCGGTGATCAGGCCTTCAACCTCTTTTGAAAGTTCGGCAGAATATTTCCCCGGGATGACCCATGTTCCGGAGGGTGACCAGTTCCCGCGACTTTCGCGATGAATGTCGATGGCACCCCAATACGGGTAACGGAGGTCCCAATCCACACGATGGAAGCCTTTGCCGGTGGGGCCACTGATTTTTCTCACCACATTACCCTGTTCATCCC
>CAZHYA010000172.1:0-480 GCA_964536525.1 uncultured Bacteroidales bacterium
GTCGGGAGATGGCGCAAGGACGCCATCCGATTCATAAAAGTTCATGAGAAAGACCTGTCGGAGAAGGATGTGTGGATCTTCTCCACCGGCCCCACCGGCACGGGCGACCCCGTAAAGCTCCTCGAAGGCTGGAAGATGCCGAAGGCATTGGAGCCTGTGATCGACCGCATCCGGCCAAAGGACATCACCGTGTTCCACGGTGCCGTCGACCCGGAGAAGCTCAGCGGCCTCCACCGCTTCATGGTCAAAAAGGTCGATGCGCCGGTGGGCGATTTCCGCGACTGGGAAGCCATTGAGGCCTGGGCCGGAAAGATATCGGAAAGCCTTGGCCGGTAGCATCTTACCTGCGAGGCCTTATTGTCAAATTGTCAGACCTTTAGCCCTGAAAAAACGAAAAAATGTCACTTTTGGGCGATGGTATCCTTTTTGCGGAATATTTTGGTGAGTAGTTCACTGATTGTTTAACCAAAATATGGAGGA
>CAZHYA010000172.1:518-999 GCA_964536525.1 uncultured Bacteroidales bacterium
CAGTTATGTCACTTGTAAAATTTTCGAACCAGTTTCCGTCAATTTTCGACCGTTTCTTCGAAGGTGATCTTTTCGACTGGGAAAACCGGAATTTTTCGACCACCAATACCACCCTTCCTTCGGTGAACATCAGGGAAAGCCAGGATGGTTTTGAGGTTGAGATGGCAGCACCCGGTTTTTCGAAGAAAGACTTCAGGATCGAGCTGAACAATGACGAGCTGACCATTTCCTCCGAAAAGAAAGTCGAGTCCGAAAACAAGGATGATGAACGCTTTACGCGGAGGGAATTCAGCTACCAGTCGTTCAACAGGACCTTCACCCTGCCCAGTACCGCAGAACCGGAAAAAATTAACGCAAAATATGAGAACGGTATCCTCAGGGTGTCCATCCCGAAGAAAGAAGAAGCAAAACCAAAACCCCCGAAACAGATCACTGTCGGATGACGGAGCAAGGGCCTGCGGGCCCTTTTTTTTGCACAATA
>CAZHYA010000172.1:1009-5524 GCA_964536525.1 uncultured Bacteroidales bacterium
AACAGAGGGACTGAGAGTAATGAAAATGGAAAATGGAAAATGGAAAATGGAAAAAGGAAGAAAGAGGACGGAAAAGGGGATCGGGATAAGGTCATTAGAAGGCTGGTTGGAATTTTTGGCTTGATGAAATCAATGTATGCTTCGGGAAATGCATCCCGTAGGGATGTCACGTGGATAGCCCTGGCGCACAGAAATAAAATGCGCCCCATAGGGGTGCCATAATGAATTGAGAACAGAGGAACAGAGAACCCGTTCGAAGCTACGAAAAACTTTTTCCGGGTAACATGGTGTAACAACTTCCGGCTTCGAAGGTCTTTAGATCTGTAAAACTCAAAATCCATGATCAGAAACTACCTTCTCACTGCTTACAGAAGCATCATGCGCTACAAGGGATATTCCCTTATCAATATCACAGGACTTGCAATCGGAATGGCATGTTCGATCCTGATCATGGTCTGGGTGATGCACGAGCTGAGTTACGACCGGTACAACGGGAAGTCGGACCGGATCTACCGGCTCGTGCAGACCCAGTATTATGGCTCAGGGCCCCTGACCACCACCTGCATGCCGGGTCCCATTGCGGCCGACCTTGTGGATCAGTATCCTGAAATAGAGGACGGGTTCATGTTCTATTACCTGCCGGGAGCAGTGGTGAGCCATGAAGATAAGAAGTTCAATGAGGATATCAGGCTGGCCGGTCCCGGCATCTTCAGGATGTTCGACTTCGACTTTATTTCCGGCGATCCTGCCACGGCGCTCAGCGATCTTCATTCCGTTGTACTTACCCGCGAAATGGCTGAGAAATATTTCCCGGGGGGGGATGCAATGGGACAGGTCCTCCGGCTGAACGATGAATATAATTTCAAGGTTACGGGTGTTGTAGAGAACATCCCCGACAATTCATCCCTGCCATTTGATTTCTGCATCCCATTCGAATTCCTGGAAGAGCTGGGACAGGATCTCGGCCGGTACGGTTGGAATTCATACTACTCATATATCTTACTGGGTGAGGGAGTTGCTGAGGCAACGGTTGAAGAGAAGATCATCAAACATATCGAAGACCAGGGTGGTGAAGAAAGTGATTCACATATCGACCTGTGGCTCCACCCCCTCACGAAGATCCACCTTTACGATGTTCGCGGTGGTGGCCTGATCGAGCAGGTTTACATTTTTTGTGCCATTGCAGTATTTATCCTCCTCATCGCCTGCATCAATTTCATGAACCTGGCTACGGCACGTTCGTCACGCAGGGCCAGGGAGATCGCCATGCGGAAGGTGGTGGGGGCTACAAGGCGAACGGTGGTGACACAATTCATGCTCGATTCGCTCCTGATGTCGATGATCTCCGTGATCCTGTCGGCCATCATCGTGATTGCCGTGATGCCCGGATTCAACAAGCTAGCCGATAAGACCCTTGCCTTCAGCCTGCTCGACCCCAATAATCTCATGCTCCTGCTCGGTGTAGGCCTGATCACAGGCCTGCTGGCAGGAAGCTATCCTGCCCTGTTCCTGTCATCTTTCAGCCCGCTCAGGGTGCTGAGGATGTCGAACGCGGGCAGCAAAGGATCGGCACTTTTCAGGAAGGTGCTGGTGGTGTTCCAGTTCTCCCTTTCGGTGATCCTGATCATCGCGACCATCGTCATCGTCAGGCAGCAATCCTATATGCAGCAAAAGGACCTGGGCATCAGCATGGACAATGTAATTTATGTGAAGATGGAAGGCAACACGAAGGATAACTACATGTCGATGAAAGCCGAATTACTGCGCGATCCGTCGGTGGTTGCGGTGACCAGGGCGCAGACCCTTCCCTTCTGGATGGGGAGCAACGGGGGCGGATACGACTGGCAGGACCGCGATGTGGACAATGATGTGCTGGTCGGTTTTGGCTTTGCCGGTTACGACTATGACAAGGTCCTTGGCATGGAATTCCTGGAGGGCAGGTATTACGACAGGAATTATGCAACCGACACCTCCAATGGCATCGTCATCAATGAGAGCATGCTGCGCATGATGAACATGAGCGACCCCATCGGAAAGTGGATCCAGAATGGCGATACACGATGGAACATCATCGGTGTGATAAAGGATTTCAATTTCCTGCCGCTTACCTATGATATTTCCCCCCTCATCATATACCATGTCCCGATCAACTGGACCGGAACCATGATGATCAGGATTGGCGGCAATGACCCGGAGGCCGTCATTGCACATGTTGAAGAGGTCTGGAACGGGTTCAACCCGGCTTTCCCTTTCAATTATGGTTTTCTCGACAAGGAATACGAGCAGCTTTACGACTCCGAGCAACGCCTCGGAACCATCTTCAGGTATTTCGCCTTCCTGGCGATCTTTATCAGCTGCCTGGGATTGCTCGGACTGGCTTCATTCATGGCCGAGCAACGTACCAGGGAGATCGGGATACGCAAGACCCTGGGGGCGTCGGCCGGAGCCATCATCATTCGGATGGCGAAAGAGTTCGCCAGACTGGTGATCATCGCCAACATCATCGCCATCCCGGTGGCGTGGTATTTCCTGAAAGACTGGCTCGACCATTATGCTTTTAAGACGAGCCTGGCCGCCGATGTATTCATTTATGCCTTTTTGCTTTCGGTGATCATCGCCTGGCTGACCGTCAGCTACCAGGCCGTAAAAGCGGCCTTAATGAACCCCGTAAAAGCGATCAAGTGTGAATGATGATGGAGCAGGCAGAGGGCTTCTATTCCGGTACTGCATTACCCATCTGTCCGTTTTAACATGAAGATGTCCTTTCTCCTGTCCTTGAGGTTCCTTACGCTGCCAAACTGGTTCAGCTCGCGGAGCAGGTCGATGTCGACATCGGCGATGAGGATCATCTCGGTGTTGGGCGTGGCCTCAGCCTTTACCCCGTTCGTGGGAAATGCAAAGTCGCATGGTGTGAATACCATGGATTGTGCAAATTGTATATCCATGTTATGCACTTTCGGGAGGTTGCCCACACATCCGGCAATGGCTACATAACATTCGTTTTCGATGGCCCTGGCCTGGGCGCAGTTCCGCACCCTGGAATACCCGTTCTGGGTGTCGGTAAGGAAAGGGATGAAGAGGATGTCCATGCCTTCATCGGCCAGCAGCCTGCACAGCTCGGGGAATTCGGCATCGTAACAGATCAGCACGCCGATCTTCCCGCAGTCGGTGTCGAATACCTTGAGTTCCTTTCCTCCCTGCATTCCCCACACTTTTGCCTCGTCGGGTGTGACATGGAGTTTTTCATACTTGTCGATGGTCCCGTCGCGACGGCACAGGAAGCCGACATTGAACAGCTGGTTGTCCCTGACTTCGGGCATGCTGCCACTGATGATGTTGATATTGTAGGAAATGGCAAGCTCCGAAAATTTCTGAACGATGGCCGGTGTGTGTTTGGCCAGCTCCCTGATGGCCTCCGGTTCGGTGAGGTGATTGTTCTCCGCCATCAGGGGGGCATCGAAAAACTCGGGGAACAGGGCAAAATCCGACCGGTAACCGGAAACGGCATCAACGAAAAACTCGGCCTGCTGCAACAGTTCTCCCATATCCTTATATGGCCGCATCTGCCATTGTATCAGTCCGATACGAACTATCTTTTTGATTGTGACAGGCTTTTTTGTAGGCTTCTCATAATAAATGTTGTCCCACTCGAGCAGCACGGCATACTCGCTGGAGGCTTCATCACCCTCGAGGTAGCCCTTGATGATCTTTGCAGGGTGAAAATCGTTGGATATCTGGAAGTTGAGTACCGGATCATGGATCTCCTTTTTTCTGACTTTTTCGATATACTCCTTCGGACTCAGTTTATCCATGTATTTATGATAATTCGGGATCCTTCCGCCGAAGGCGATACCCCTCAGATTGAGGCGCTCGCAGAGTTCCTTGCGATAGTCGTAGAGGCGCCGGCCCAGCCTCAGCCCCCTGAACTCGGGTTTAATGAACACATCGATGCCATAAAGCACATCGCCGTCCTGGTTATGCGTGCTGAAAGTATAGTTGCCGGTGACTTCCCTGTACGTATGCTTGTCGGAGAAATTATGGTAATCGACGATGATCGACAAGGCACATCCGGCGATCTGGTCGTTCACTTTCACAACCACCTGTCCCTCGGGAAATCGCCGGATCAGCGATTGTATATGTTCTTCTTTCCAGAAGGTACCAGGCATGGTGGTGTACGACTCAATCATCGCTTCCTTGAGTTCCTGGTAATCGTCGAAACTCAGAAAGCTGAGTTCAATATTTTCTATATCCCTTTTCATCTTTTTTTCTGTCATATCAAACTGATCTGGTTGTTCATTCAGGCTTCCTCACCGAGTAGATGGCTGCCGAGCCGCCCAGCAGGGATTTGTGCCTGAAATCCGTGAAGCCGTTCTCCTCGAGCAGCTGACTTACCTCTTTAGGGCTGTAATAATCCCTGGCCGAAACCGCGAGGTAGCGATAGGCCTTGCGATGCCCCGACAGCAGTCCGCCGAGCCACTGTACCATCACCCTGAGGTATATCCTGAAACCGAGCTT
>CAZHYA010000172.1:5534-5926 GCA_964536525.1 uncultured Bacteroidales bacterium
AGGAGCGGGTTCTTCGGCTGGCTCGACTCCGCGATGATGAACATGCCCCCGGGCCTGAGGGTGCGCAGGATCTCGCTCAGGTAGAGGCCTGCAAATTTGTTCTTGTAGGTCAGGTTGCGGAAGGCGAAGCCGATGGTGACCACATCGAAGCTGTTGTCGTCGAAGGGCAGGTCGGCGGTATCGGCGAGTACGAGATCGACCGGCTGCCCTTTCTGCCTGGCCGCCTTGGCTGCGGCCACATCCAGCATGGGCTGGCTGAAGTCGCTGGCCATGATGCCAACCGGTTTTTGAGCTGTACGGGCGATCCGCAGGGCCAGGTCGGCCGTGCCCGTGCAGATATCGAGCACCTTTTCAGGATCCTGCCGCAGGCATAGCGACGTGGCTTTTTTTCT
>CAZHYA010000173.1:0-5893 GCA_964536525.1 uncultured Bacteroidales bacterium
AGCTATCGAGGGCTTTATTGATAATGCATACAACACCTGGACCATTCCACCATCGGCAGTCCTGCTCCTGGGCGATTTCGGATCAAGTATGAGTAACAATGTCATTGCCCCGATCTATAATAATTATTGCGCTTCCGATAATATCTATGCCGATGTCGACGGCGACCATCTCCCCGAAATGGCCTTTGCCAGGATCACGGCCAATGATGCCGGGCAGTTGGAAACCATGGTCACGAAGTTCCTCAACCATGAGACCAACCCGCCGACAAATCCCGATTTTTACGATAACCCCATTACCGCAGTAGGCTGGCAGACCACCCGTTGGTTCCAGATATGCGGTGAAACCGTTGGCGGATACTGGAAAAATGAGCTTGCGAAAAACCCTGTACGCATCAACGATATCTATTCAGGCACCCCGGGCACCGTATGGTCTACAGCCACCAATACAAGCACCGTTGTCGACTATTTCGGTCCCGACGGCCTCGGGTATATCCCTGCCTCGCCTTCAACACTGGGCGGATGGACCGGCGGTTCGGCCACGATCATCAATAACACCATAAACAACGGGTCGTTTATCATGCTTCATCGCGACCACGGCAGCGAAACCGGCTGGGGAGAACCATCTTACGGCAATTCGAGCATCAACGGCTTGCAGAACACCGACCTCATCTTCGTGATGTCGGTCAACTGCCTGACAGGCAAGTACAACTGGTCGAACGAATGCTTTACCGAAAAGTTCCATCGCTATACCTATAACGGAGCCAATTCGGGGGCCCTTGGCCTTACCGCGGCATCCGAAGTCTCGTATTCGTTCGTGAACGACACCTATGTATGGGGGTCGATCGACAATATGTGGCCCGATTTCATGCCTGATTACGGCACCCAGTTCCCGCATGATTTTGTCATGCCGGCATTCGGGAATGCCGCAGGCAAGATCTTCCTGCAGCAATCAAATTGGCCATACAATACCAGCAACAAGCAGGTGACCTACCATCTGTTCCACCATCACGGGGATGCTTTCCTGACCCTGTACGATGAAGTGCCCATGAACCTCACGGTGAACCACATGGGTCATATCATCTATGGTTCCGCTGCATTTGAGATGACAGCCGACGATGGCTCCTTCATCTGCCTTTACTATGATGGAGAGATCCAGGCTACGGCCACAGGCACGGGAAGTTTGCAATCGATCCCGATACCCGCGCTGCCCCTGGGAGCCATGGTATCGCTCACGGTGACGAAACAAAATTATTATCGCCACGAAGAACAGCTCCAGGTGGTGGATCCGCTGACTGCCGGCTTTGAGGCCGATCTTACCCTCGTTTGCAGCCAGGGATCGGTTAATTTCACGGATCAGAGCCTTGGTTTCCCTACCTCATGGCTATGGACTTTCGAAGGTGGCACACCGGCAACTTCCACCGCACAGCATCCACAGGGTATTGTATATGGCAGCACAGGTACATTTGATGTAACCCTCGAAGTAACCGGCCTCACAAGTACCGATACCTATACGAGGACCGACTATATCGAAGTGGTTGACAACATTGCGTTGGCAGCGACCATAACGGCCAGTGCCGAAGATGTGTGCGAAAGCGACACCGTGACCTTTGCAGTCCAGGCCAGCAACGCAGGCATTGCACCGGTATACCAGTGGAAACGCAACGGCAACAACGTAGGGGAAGGCGGCGACACCTATATTGTTTCAGGCCTCACCGACAGCGACATCATCGAATGTGAGGTCACCTCCTCGTATTCGTGTGCCAGTCCGAACCCCGCAATGTCGAATGCCATCGTTATGTCGGTGACCCCGCTTGCACCCGTGAGCGTGATCATTGAAGCTGACACCACCACGATCTGTGAAGGCCAGCAGGTGATCTTCACGGCCATCCCGGAAAATGGCGGTGATGCACCGCTATACCAGTGGAAGGTGAACGGAGAGGATGCCGGCACACCGCATTTCCAGTTCGTAACTACCGGGCTTGCCGATGGAGACACGGTAACCTGTGTGGTTACATCGAATGCATATTGTGTATCCGGTAACCCGGCCACATCAAATGAAATGATCATGACCGTGCTCGAAGAACTTGCAGTCGCAGTGAGCATCGAAACCGGCAGCACAGATATCTGCGAAGGGGATGAGGCCACTTTCACGGCAACAGCTGAGAACGGTGGTGAAGATCCTGTTTACCAGTGGATGGTGAATGGTGAAAACGTTGGAGAGAACAGCAACACATACACCACAACAGAACTGCAGGATGGGGATGAGGTGACCTGCGAATTGACCTCAACCTATGGCTGTGCGACCAATAATCCAGCGATATCGCTCCCTGTGGCCATGACGGTAAGTCCATACCCCGGGAACCTCGACCTGCCATTCGGACCGTCTTATGTAAACCTTTACCAGACCCAGACAAGCACTTACACCACCAGCATCGACCCCAACACCGTGGATTATATCTGGGCCGTTACGCCCGAAGAAGCATGGACAGAACTCCTTGTCGACAGCAATCATCTCACCGTGCTCTGGTCATTGGAGTTTACCGGGCAGGTTGTTATCAACGTCAACGGGCTTAATGATTGCGGTGAGGGTCCCGTTTCAGAGGACAAGATCGTGACCGTCGATTACGTGACGGGGTTGCCCGAAGATGCAGGCGATTTCGGGATATCCATCTTCCCCAACCCCAATAACGGATCGTTCACCCTTAAATTATCCTCGATCAAAAGCATGGATGTCAAGCTCAGGATCAGGAACAGTTTGGGAGAGAATGTCTTCAGCGATGAAAACCTGAAACTTGATGGAAAGTATCAGCAGGTGATCGACCTGGGCAACGAAGCCGACGGGATTTATTTCCTCATCCTAGAAACCAACAGGCAGATCTATACAGAAAAAATCGTGATACAACATTAATACTAACCAACACAGCAAGCATATGAAAAAGACGCTACTGGCATTATCACTGATAATCGCAACCTTCATTTTATTCGGACAACAGGTTGAACGCGACAAGGTGCTCCTTGAGATCGGCACCGGGACCTGGTGCACCTATTGTCCCGGCGCTGCCATGGGTGCCGACGACCTCATCGCCAATGGTCACCCCGTGGCCGTGATCGAATACCACAACGGCGACAACTTTGCCAACACCTATTCGAATGCGCCAAACTCCTAGTACGGCATCAGCAGTTCCCCCACTGCCAAGTTCGACGGTATTTATACCGTTGTGGGAGCGAGCCACAACCAGTCGATGTACAGCTCATATCTTCCGTATGTGAACCTGAGGGCCGATGTCCCTTCATCGTTCATTGTTGATGTATACGGAAATAAATCGGGCAGCACTTACGACATGGTAGCCATCATTCAAAAGGTGGCCCCCTATACCGGCCCCGACCCCATCTTCCACCTCGCCATCACCGAATCGCATATCCCCTATGTGTGGCAGGGGCAGTCGGAACTCAACTTTGTGTGCCGCCAGATGGTCCCCGACCAGTACGGCACCACAGTGAGTTTCAGCGAAAGCGACACCGTGATCCTCAACATGAGCTTCACCATGGGCGGATGGGTCCTTTCGCATGTCGAGTTTGTCGGATTCCTGCAGAACAATACGAGCAAGGAAGTGCTCCAGGCCACCAAACGGAGCGGCGTATTCCTCCCTGCACCACCGGAAGTGCCGGTGACCGATTTCGCAGCAGACGCAACCTCCAGCTGCGAAGGCTATGAGGTTCACTTTACCGACATGAGTGCCAATTATCCCACGGAATGGCTCTGGACTTTCCCGGGTGGAACACCCGAAACTTCGACCGAGGAAAATCCGGTGGTCGTTTACGAAAACGAGGGCGTTTACGATGTTACCCTGGTGACAAGGAACATCATGGGAAGCCATGAGCTCAGCAGGGAAGATTATATGGAAGTATCCTTCATCCCGGAACAGCCTTCCATTTCCATGACAGACTATACCCTCATCTCCAGTTCGGAGGAAGGCAATCAGTGGTACCTCAACGGCGACACCATTATCGGGGCTACATCCCAGTCATATACGCCCATCGAGAACGGAACCTACGCGCTCACCGTTACCAACGGGAACTGTACTTCAGTGTTTTCGGAAGGCTATGATGTGATCTGGGTTGGCATTGAAGAACAGTATGCTCTCCAATCGCTGAAGGTATACCCGATCCCCAGCCAGGGGAGGTTCAGCCTCGAACTCAATGCCACGGGCCCTGACAAACTCAACTTAAAGGTTTACAACTCCATGCAGACCCTCGTATATGAGGAAGACAACATCATGGTCAGTGGCGCCTTCAAAAAACAATTGGACCTTGGCCATCTTTCCAACGGCATCTACTTTATGGTGCTTGAGGGGAGCAAAGGACAATACTTACAGAAACTGGTGATCAGGAAATAAATCGCCTGGTGCCTTTGTACCGGGGCTGCTTCTGAAGAAACCTGGCATTCAGATCTTCGGTGGCAGCCTCTTTTTTCTTAATAAATTATTCCCCTGCCGTTATCAAGCGGTTGTAATTATTATCTTTGGGTGGCATTTTTATGATTTCAAACCAAAAACAATCTTTATGAATCCCTATCGTACCTTTGTTTCCCTTATTCTGGCAATATTTTTAACCATCCCTTTCGCCTATGCGCAGAAAGAAAAGGATCGCAGTGTTGAACGGGCCAACTGGCGTGTCGACAATAACGGTTACTGGAAAGAGATGGCAAAGAAAGGGCTTACTACACTGAATCCTATGGTTGAAGTTCCCAGGGCCAGATATACCGGCTCAGGGATCGATGCCCTGACCACCATTACAGAGGACTCGCCTGACGTTCCTGTTACTACGGAAAACAGCACCCAGAGCGAAAACTCGATATTCATCAACCCTGCCGACCCCTTCAATGTGCTGAACTCAAACAACTCCACCGCCAACCCCTATCCTCCACTGTATGGCGCCAACGATCTTTATTCGTTCGACGGCGGTCTGACCTGGACGGGCGAGATCCAGGGGGCCGGGATCAGCAATTCGGGCGACCCGGCCGTGGTGATCGGCAACAACGGATGGTATTATGTCAACCATATCATGAACGGCAGTTACGGCCAGCAGGTCGCCTATTCAACCGACCAGGGAGGTTCATGGACGGTCGTGGTGATCGACAATGGTGCATCTGCATATGTGCTGGACAAAAACCATTTCTGGATCGATAACAACCTCAACAGCCCTCATGAAGGAAATTTATACTGCGCCTGGACCGATTTCGGTGGCGTGCACAACAATGATATTGCCCTCTCCTATTCTTCCGACGAGGGATTAAGCTGGTCGACGGCAGTCAACGTCAGCGGCGCCGTGAACGCCGGCAGCCATTGCCAGGGCGTGAACATCAACACAGGCCCCAACGGCGAAGTATATGTCGTATTTGCCATTTACGATGCCAAGGCCGATGAGAATGCCTATGGCCTTGCCAAATCGCTCGACGGTGGTGCCACATGGCTGCCTGCCACCCGCATCATCGAGAACACCAGGGGGATCCGTTCGTCGGAAACCTCCAAGAACATGCGCGTCAACTCTTTTCCGGTGCTGGCTGTCGATAACAGCAATGGACCATACAGTGGCAACCTCTATATGGTATGGTGCAATATCGGTGTTCCGGGGGTGAATACCGGCAACGACATCGATGTGTACATGATCCGCTCCGAAAACGAGGGCGACACCTGGAGCGACCCGATCAGGGTCAACCAGGATGATGCAGGGCTTGGCCATGAGCACTATTTCCCCTGGATCACCTGCGACCCGGTTACCGGCGACCTCAGCGTGGTCTTCTACGACGACAGGAACGTGGGCGGCACCCAGTGCGAAGTGTATTGTGCCAATTCAGTTGATGCAGGAAATACATGGGAAGATTTCAAGGTGA
>CAZHYA010000174.1:0-723 GCA_964536525.1 uncultured Bacteroidales bacterium
GATATGCCTCCCAAGGGCTTTCCCACCACGCAGTGGGATATGTACGTGGCCGAGGATATCGGCTTCGAGAAGCTCGACATCCTGAGCCAGCGGGGCATCGGGCATATCAGGGAATGTGCCGACATCGTGAGGGAGAACAGGGGCATCAGCGTGGATGTGCGCCGGGCCGACCTGTTCAAGAAAGATGAGCGGGTGAAGGACCTGCTGCGCCGCGGCGAGACCAACGGCTGCTTCTATGTGGAGAGCCCTGCCATGCGGGGACTGCTGAAAAAGCTACGGTGCGACGACTATCTTCGCCTTGTTGCGGCCAGCTCCATCATACGGCCGGGCGTGGCCCGCTCGGGGATGATGCGCGAATACATCCACCGTTTCCATCACCCAAACGATTTTGAATACATCCACCCCGTGATGAAGGAACAGCTGGAAGAAACTTACGGGGTGATGGTGTACCAGGAGGATGTGCTCAAGGTGTGCCACCACTTTGCCGGTCTTGGCCTGAGTGATGCCGATGTATTGCGCAGGGCCATGAGCGGGAAGTTCAGGGGCAGGGAGGAGTTCGACAGGATCGTCAGCAGGTTCTTCAGCAACTGCAGGGAATACGGCTACCCGGAAGAGGTGACCCGTGAGGTGTGGCGGCAGATCGAGAGCTTCGCAGGGTATTCGTTCTCCAAAGCACACTCAGCCTCCTATGCCGTGGAAAGCTTCCAGAGCCTCTACCTCAAG
>CAZHYA010000174.1:745-1111 GCA_964536525.1 uncultured Bacteroidales bacterium
CGCCGCCAGGGCGCGGAGATCATGCTGCCCTGCGTGAACCACAGCAACTACACGACGAGGATCATCGGGAAGAAGATCTTTACCGGCTTCATCCACATCGAAAGCCTCGAAAGGGCCGTCGGGCATGAGATCCCCGCGGAGCGGGAAAGGAACGGGCCTTTCCGGTCGCTTGACGACTTCATCAGGCGCGTACATACCGGCATCGAGCAGCTGGTGCTGCTCATCAGGACAGGCGCCTTCACCTTCACGGGCAGGGAGAAGTCGCAGCTGCTGTGGGAGGCGCACCTGCTGATCAACAAGGGCAAGACCGAGACGGCCCGTACCCTCTTCAACCCGGAACCGAAGAAGCTCACCATGCCTCCCTTC
>CAZHYA010000174.1:1121-3283 GCA_964536525.1 uncultured Bacteroidales bacterium
ACGCCCCTCCGGCCCTACCCTCTTCATGCCCTCAGTGAAGGAATACACACTGCCCCGGCTCGAAGGGAGCCGGCTGGAAGATGCCTACGACGAGCTGGAGCTCATGGGCTTCCCGCAGAGCATGACATGGTTCGGGATGCTGCAACGGCCGGTGAACGGCACCGTGCGGGCCGGTGAAATGATGAAATACGTGGGGCGCAGGGTGCAGATGGCCGGGGTGCTGGTCACGGTGAAATATGTGCGCACCGTAAAGAAAGAGATCATGCACTTCGCCGCCTTCCTCGACGATAGCGGCGAGTTCTTCGACAGCACCCACTTCCCCGACACCCTGAAGAAATACCCCTTCCGCGGAAACGGAGTGTACATGCTTTACGGCAGGATCGTAGAGGAGTTTGGGTTTCCGGGCCTGGAAGTGGAACGGATGCTGAAGCTGCCGCTGAAAGCAGATCCCAGAAGTGAATGATGAGATCCTATTGATTAGTGATTAGTAAAGATTGGTAATTTAGATTGTAGAATTATTTCTACCACGAAGGATACACAAAGGGTATCACCAAGGTGCACAAAGGATTGTCCTTCGTGTTACTTTGTGCCGTACTTCGAGCCTCCTTTGTGGTTAAATCCTTCAAAACTTAAACCTGCCTGCCGGTTTAAACACCCAATTAGAGCTGGCAGGCTATGGATTAATGATCATTGGAGAATGAAATTCAAGATTCCGGCATTTAGAAATCTTCAATGCATTCATTACTAATCTCTAATCAATAGGATCTCATCATTCCTATCAGCCCCAAGCCGATTCCGGATCATACGAAAACCTCTTCCCGCTTCCCATACCCTGAAGTTCAATATCCTCCCTGGTTTTTATGTCGTATTCGGGAACGATCCGCTCCCCTATGGGTTTGAGGAGTTCAGGGCCTTCGGCGCGAGGGTTTTTGATGGCCGGGTCGATGGGATAGGCATTCATGAGTTCAGCGGGACAGGGCCGCAACAGTTTGGTGATGTCGGCCAGGGGCAGGTCGTTGTTCAGCCATCTGGCTTCATGTTTGCGGTCGAGGATGACAGGTGAGCGGTGATGCGGCAGCTTCTGCAACAGCTCATTGGCCGTGGTGGTGATGATGGTGAAACCCCTTACGATCTCACCTGTTTCCGTATTCATCCATTCATCCCAGAGGCCGGCAAAGGCGAAAGGCCTGACCCGGTTCCTGAGATATACCACGAAAGGCTTCGAAAGCTTTTCCTTTACGGTGCCCTCGATGAAGGCATCGGCGATGACCAGGCAACGCTGTGAGCGGATGGGCTTCCGAAAGGCAGGCTTGGTGATGATGCCCTTTGCGCCTTTATAATTCGGATCATCCTCTTTATTATGGTCGCCCTCGGCACGTGCATTGATGAGGTACATGGGCTTTTTGGCCCAGAAAGGGGTCATCCCGAAGCGGTACAGCTGAAGCTCGCGGGGGTTGTCGCTGGTGATGACCGGGGCCACCTGCCCCGGGGAAATATTATAGGCAGGCTTCCATTCCGTCCCTTCAGGGGCCGTGACGTTGAACCTTTCCTCGATCAGCTCGAGCTTTTGTACCAGGATGTAGCGTCCGCACATGGGTTGCCGGGTTTGCAGTAAAGATACTCAAAAATGCTACCGGATTCCAGATACCGGATGCCGGATTATAGATTCCGGGACCAGGGAATAAGGCCGGATACTGGATACTGGATGATGGATACTGGATGCTGGATACTGGCTTCTGGCTGGAGGATAATGGATTAGAAAATCAAGGAATAATTCTTCGTTAGTATCCGAAGGGGCTTTGCAAAATATATTCTTGCATTCGCACGAAATAATATTGATATTTACTGAAAAATCAAATGACATGAAGAACAGGATAAAGACCATCATTGTAACCATGCTGTTGTATCCGGTTATGGCAGCCAGTGCCCAGCCCGAATGGGGAGCCAATAAGTTTATCGATGCATTCAGCGATAAATGCGCCGTTTCCGTTACCGAGAACGGCTGGATCTATGTTTTGCACCAGTTCAGGCCAAGCCTGACCTCCGAACTGAACGGCTGGCGCCTGTATGAATCAACCGACGGTGGATGGTCATTCTCGCTTGCGGCTGAAAGAAGCAACGATGTTAATGATCTGGACTTAAAAGACGTTGACCTGGTCGCC
>CAZHYA010000174.1:3293-5846 GCA_964536525.1 uncultured Bacteroidales bacterium
CAGGAGAGCAACATCAAGGTGTTCATTGGTGAACTCTGGAATACGGGCAGCAATGGTTCATGGAACGGCAGAATCGCTATAATCAGGTACATGCCGGGGACATACCAGCTCGTTTATGAAAAGTTTCATGGTACCGATCCGGCATATTCCTTATCGCTGGCCAGCGACAGCCGGGCACCGGGCAGCGACGCCAGTCCTTTTGCCGTGGCTGTTGCCTGGACTGGCTATAACAGTGCACTGCAGGCGGATGAACTGCACCTGGCCTATTCGCTCAGTGGGGGCGATATTTATACTTACCGCAACATGTACCAGTTCCCGGGAATCAACCGGGTGAGCCTGTCGCTCGGGGGCAACTCGCAACTCGATATCGGGTATTACGCCATTGCCTTTGAGACCAATTACGATGCCGGCAGCGGATTGGGCAATGCAGGCCTGTTCCTGGGCCGCATCAGCAGCTTTGCCAATGCATGGGCCGAGCCCGTGCTGGTGAATACCAAATTCAGCTCTCTTATCGGGAAGGTCTCGCGACCGTCGGTGTGCATCATGCAGGACCAGAATGATTATGTCCCGGGATCGAATTTCGTTCCCTTGCTCATCGCCATGGAAGACCACAGCAATGCGTCGAACAGCGACCTGATCGTGATGCGGTTCAATGGCACCTACCAGTTCACGGGCTTCAACCCTGAGGTCCCCGACATGTCGATGACCGAGATCACCTACCCTTTCGGGACCAACAGCAGCCAGCATGAAAAAAATCCTCATATGGTATACGACAGGGATTATAACCATTTCCTCATGACCTATTCGACGGAGAATACGGAAGAACTGATCTATACCGGCATCCAGGCAGGAAACCTGTTTGCCGACGACTGGTGGGTCATGGGCAATTACCGCAGCAATACCGGCGACCTCCCCGACGACCCCATGCCGCATGTCGATATCGACCTGAGCCAGGGGAAGGCGGTCTTCGGATGGAAGGACAACTACCAGAGCCTTCTCTTTCCGGCCAGATCATACATCGATGCCGAGTGGTGGGTGCTGGGATTACCTGAAGGCAAGGCCTTGGAATCGGTTGCGATATATCCTAACCCTGCCCTTGACCGGATCACGATACAGTTACAACGTCCGTCTGAGTTTATCTACGGCATTTACGACAGCCGTGGGCGGGTCGTCATGAGCGGTGAAGGCAATCAGGCGCAAACACTGCTAAACATCTCCCCTTCCATCCCACGGGGCATATACCTTGTGAAGATTAAAACACCTGAAGGGGAGATCGTGAAAAAAATGCTGCTGCAATAGCTGCGGGGACATAACGGAATATGCCCGGCGGCACGGCTGCAGGTTTATAATTTGACGATCTTTTTGGTTACGGTTTGCCGATCCAGCAATACCCTGCAAAAATATACCCCCGCCGGAAGCCGGCTGATATCCAGTTCCATTTCGTTTTTCGCTTGATTCATTATTTTGAGGATCAGGCGATCACCGGCAGGATTGAATATTTCGACAACCGGATCTGCTGAAGCCATCTGACTGGTGCTGATCCTGATGACATCGCAGGCAGGGACGGGATAGATGGATATTTCAGGCCGGATGATTTCGCGAAGCATGGTTGCTTCCAGTGATGCGATATAAAAGTGGTAGGAGGTATGATAAACATCCTGGAGGTTTTCGAATGTGATGGTCAGCGATTTCAGGCGCAGGTCGGGCATAAAATATGCCGCAGGCGCTTCGCTGGAGGGCATGCCTCCTATAACCAGGTTGTTGTAAACGACATAGTTATCCGGCGTATCTGAACCCAGGAGTGCTGCATGGATGGCATCCCATTTTGGAATATTGACCCCGTTTTCCACCAGGTTGGCATCGAACAGTTCCACCAGCCAGCCATCGATTATTTCCGGTGAAACCGGGTCGTCGTTTTCATCGATGGCCGAAACCAGGCAATTTTCCACATCGATATCCACTACACAAAATCCCCAGGCACTGACGGGAGTGGGTTGGTCAAACAGAAGGGTCAATGTGGCACTTGATGTCAGTGGCTGCCCTGCCGTTCCAGGCCCGTTCATGACGACCTGTATCCTCAGATTCTGTGCATCGTCGGCCTGTCCGAATACATTCTCAAAAGCGCTTCCGTCGTCAAAAATCTCGTTGTCGGGTATCTGCACTTCGCCGGTTAAAGTGCCGCTTACGGTCCACTCAAAGTCAGATAGGGCGGCATTCTCAAAACTTCCGTTGCCCTGATGCAGCCCCGTAATCTCATAAGTCGCATATTCCTGTGAAAAGCAGCCTGATACGACTGAAAGCGCAATAACGAAGGTGTAAATTAATTTTTTCATTTTAGGTTATTTTTGTTCTTTCCTTCCCCTCTATCCGATTTTTTGGAAGGGGATTGGAGAGATGTTTATTGCTTTATGATCTTCTTTACGATGGTTTGATTTTCAAGATTTACCCGGATGAAGTAGATGCCTGACGAGAGGTGGCTGATGTCCAAACGGATTGAATGCTCTTCCGCCCACCCCTCGATCGTGTTCACAACTGCCCTTCCCGACAAATCCA
>CAZHYA010000175.1:0-5800 GCA_964536525.1 uncultured Bacteroidales bacterium
AGCTCATTTCCAGGATATTCCTGATGGTCTCCCTGGCACCCGGTTCATCGTCGACAATTACAACTGAAATCATATAAATAAAGATAATGTTTTTAGGATTGCACGGGGACTTCGATCACCACTTCCACTCCATCATTCTTTCCTTTTTTATCTTTCAGGTCGATGATCTCCAGTTTATATTCCCTTCTGAATTTCCTGGAAAGGATCTCCAACCGCTCTCGTGTGATCTTCATCCCCATGGAATGATGCCCGCTCTTTTCACCGAGCTGACCGGCCTTTTCCCTGCCGATGCCGTTGTCACTTACCCTGATCCTGACGCAGGCATCATCCTTTTTGTGGTAAGAGACACTTACAAATCCGCCTTTATCCCTGTGGCGCAGCCCATGCTCGACCGAGTTTTCGATGAAGGGCTGGGCAAACATGGGTGGGATGGAAACCTCACCCGTGTCCAGTTCATCGTCAACATCCACCTCAAAATCAAAATGCTGGTCAAAGCGCAGCTTCTGGAGCTCCAGGTATGCCTGCATCATGCGGATCTCCTTGTCGAGCGGGATAAAATCCATCCTGGAACTGTCGAGCGTGAACCTTACCAGTTCAGCAAAACTGGCCAGGTAATCGCCCGCAACCACGGCTTTCTTTTTGTAGATATAGGATTGAATGGCGATGAGGGAATTGAAGATGAAATGCGGGTTCATCTGCGATCTCAGCAGCTTCTGTTCCATTTCGAGCGACTTTTGCCTCGAACGCATCCTCGACTGCCGTAAAAGCAGGTAACCGATCAGGATGAGCATGAAGATCCCTGCAACAGCCGCGATCAGCATGCGGTTCTTCTGCAGGATATTCAGCCGTTGAACCTCTCCCTGTTCCCTGTAAAGGGCAAGCTGCTGCTCTTTCTTATCCGATGCATACTTTATCTCCAGTTCGGCGATCGCCTTGTACTTTTCGGCATTGAAAATGCTGTCTTTCAAATAAGAAAACAACCTGTAATGATCCAGGGACTTCTGCAGATCGCCCTGGCGCTCATAGATCTTTGACAAAAGCTCATGTGCTTCCGCCTGCTTTTCCATATATGCGGTCTGAGAGGCCAGCATGAGGCATTCACGACAATGATCCTCTGCATCCGCAAGCATCCCTTTTGCCAGGTTCAACATGGCCAATTTGCAGTTTACTTCTGCCAGAACCTGGTGATCTTCCTCCTGCAATGAGATCTCACGCGCGAGTTCATAGTAATTTTGTGCCTCTGTAAACCTGTCTTCGCCCAAATAGGTATCCCCGAGCAAAACATAGCAATCATCCATTTCATGTGAGTAACCACTTTCGTGATACATCCCGAGTGCCTGGCTCAGATGCTCCCGCGACTTTTCCAGTTTCCCCTTTTGAAGCCAGACATTTCCGATATTCATATGTAAAGCGGTTTCCCTGACCCGGTCGTTTACTTCAACCGCAAGCAGGCGTGCTTTCTCATAATATTCCAGGGCCCTGTCGAGGTCGTGTTGCAGGCAGTATACTTCCCCGATATTCTGATAACAGGCTGCCATCCTCCTGGAATGACCAAGAAGTTCCAATGTCGCGAGGGCATCGAGGTAATATGACTGTGCCATGACCAGGAAGCCTTTCTCCTTATACACATTGCCAAGGTTTACCAGGCAACCGGCCATCCATGAGGTGTCGGTGCCCATTTTCGCCATGTCCAGCGACCTGCTGAGGTATTCAAGAGCCTGGTCAAGTTTTCCCTGGTTTTTGAGCACGATACCGATCTCGCTGAAGCTCTCGGTGAGCAGGACGGGATCATCCAGTTGGTTCGCTATTTCAAGCGATTGCCTGAAATATCCGAGTGCAGTGGTGTAATCGCTCCTGAAGAAATGCTCGATGCCAAACTCGATAAACACCCTCCAGCGAAGACGGTTATAGATGTCATTCTTCCCGGGATCGGCTGTGTTTTCCAGGCGGTCGTCGATCATCATCAGGGCCTGACTGAAATAATGGAGCAATGAATCGGAAGGTCCATCAATGAATGCATAACCCTTATCGAAGAGTTGCCTGATACGCAGGGTGTCCTCCCTGAAATTGTCAGGGGGAGATGAATATGCCTTCAAACCAAAGCAATAACTACACGATAATAGAATGAAAAGCCAGCTTGTCCTTTTCATCTTTATTTATTATGGTGGATATGCCACAGATCATTCCCAGACTGAAGTCTTCAAATCCTCGATACCGGCACTTCCTTTTATCCGGATCATTTCAACGGGAAAAACACATGGGTTTCC
The DNA here is from genome assembly GCA_964536525.1 of uncultured Bacteroidales bacterium. Taxonomy (GTDB): domain Bacteria; phylum Bacteroidota; class Bacteroidia; order Bacteroidales; family B18-G4; genus B18-G4. The sequence continues at coordinate 2,268 of CAZHYA010000175.1, forward strand.
CATTTGGCCGTATCGGGTTCCTGCATGGGGTCGGTAATGTATACTTCCCAAGCCATACCGCGGTCTTCGAGTTTCATCACCTGCATGTATTGCTCCATGGCAGTGTAAACGGTATTCAACCCTTCATAGGGGCCAAAATAAACCCCTTTTACAGCCTTTCCTGCGGGTGTTTCCGCAGGGATGATCTCATCTTCACCCTCCAGGGCCATATCCAGGGGCAATCCAACTTCCATGTAGGATATTCCCTCCGGGTCCCATGAATAATATATGGAGTAAGGGTGTCCCGATATCGTGGCCTGATTGCGTAAGGCATACATGTATAATTTCGGGAAGAAGGTTTCCATGAAGGGCTGCATATCAGCCATGGCCACCGAATCCCTCACGGCAACAGCCGGAGTCGCCGTCAGCTCCACGATAGTGATCCCGGGATAATCAGGCAGGCTTTCGCATACTTCCTTCAATTGCTGCAAACCCTTTTCAAAGTCGGCACCGAGATCGGAATCGATCATCAGGCCATAATAACGGTAAAGTGGGTTGTAGCCCAGTTCCCCTTCGGCCGTCCATGTGACCAGCCACTCCTCCCCTTCGGGCTCGAAATACATGCCAATGGCCATCTTCTGCGAGAAGCCCTGGAAGCCAAGGTCCCACGTGATCTTTTCGCCGGGAACCAGCCCGGTGATGGTCATCTCTCCCCTGCCCATCTCTTCACCGTCCCATTGCTGTACGGCGCCGACTTCACAATTCCCGATCAGGGTATATACCACGGTCGAATCCATATCGGAAGACCAGGGCGACCAGAGTTCCCAGTTGTTGAAATCGCAGGCCATATTGAAGATCATGTCGCGGTCGGCCTTGATGAGCGTGCTGCGCTCCACCTTATAGGTCCCCGGCAGCAGGTAAGCCACCAGCACCAGGATGGCGATGATCACCACAAGCCAGATGATAATTTTCTTGAGTACTTTCATGTTCGTTAGTTTTGGTAAATAGGTGGATAAAGATACGGATTTGTCAGGGTAATGTAAAGAAAAAGAGCAGGATTATCGATGATCTGCCCCCTTGAAGACTGCTTTCAGATCCGTCATGATCACCCCAGGTGCAGCCATGACCGCTTCGGGCACCGGCGCCTGATCATACACATATACCGTAAATTCACGGCAGGGATGACGGCATAAACGGTCATATCGGTATAGAACATGGCCTCTATGGGATGCGGATAATTAAAGAGCACTGCCCCGGAAGGTTCCGCCACCTGGAAAGCCCTGAGGTCTTTTACCCATTGCGGATTTCGTTCAGCGGTGCTGAAAGGCTTGACCCTTTCGACAGCATAGCGCAGCGGGATGGCAAGGAAGATGAACAGGAGCAATAAGAATGCCCACCGGTAGCGATGGTCTTTACCAAACGCGTATACGACAAAGAAAAACCGGGCAGTTATGATGAACAGGGCAGGCGAAATGAACAGGATATAGGCCTGCATCTTGGTGGCCGCAAGCGAAAAGAACAACAGGGGGATGAAGATCCATGCGCCGAGAGCAAGGAGCTTATGATCGAGGGGCTTTCTGATCCATTGCCACAAAAACCAGATCATGGGCAGATAGATCAGTTCCCCGTAGTTGATCCGCATGGTGTCAAGAAAGAAATAGAAGGGACCTCCGCGACCTTCGATCACTTCCGTCAGGTGCCTGAAGTTGAAATTCGATTCCCATGCTGCCTCCAGGGGGAAAGACCTGAAGATATAGATCTGCCAGGGTAAAAACACCAGGGTGGCAAAAGCGGCCATCAGGAGAAAGTGCAGCAGGATCTGCCGTGGCGAAAAAGCTCCGGCATCCCTGAGCAGCATGAGCCAAACCGGCAGCACGATCAGGGCCGGAAGCCATTTCGAAAGGATGGCAGCACCCATGCATATCCCCGCCAGGATGTTGAAAACAGCCCTTCGCCTCCTTACAAACAGAACCGTGAAGAAGATGGCGGCTTCAATGAAGAAAAGGAAAAAGATATCGACATGGTCGCTGGGAACGCGGCCTGCCATGAGCTCAATGATGAGCCCGTTGACCGAAAAGAAGAAAGCTGCCAGGAAACCGCTTTTACGATCGAAGAAATGCCTGCCGATCACATAGGTAAAGTATACTCCCGCACTGGTGAGTATTATGGAAGGCAGCCGCAGTGCGAACTCATTGATCCCGAAAAGGCTCATGCTTGCGGCCATGCCACAGAGCGGCAACGGCTGTTTGTGCAGCCACACATGATTGGTGATCCAGCTGCGGTAATCAAAATCCAGCAAAGGCTGATCGTACAATGTCGGAAGCAGCGGGTGCCGGATGAGGTTTTTGGCGACCAGGGCATGGAACCGCTCATCCCAGGGATGGAGATAGAGATCGCAGGCTGCAAAAATACGAAGGAAAAGCCCGCCGGCTATGAGCAAAAGGATGGCGGGCAGGTATAACTGTTTCTGCTGATAACGCCAGGCAAGAAGATACATCATGCCCGATAAAACAAACATTATGATCCCAAAAGCCAACTCATTCATCAGTATTCCAGGCTTAATTTGTATTCGGTATGGTACGGAAGGCCTCCAATATGGCTTCCCTGGCGGGATTAAAGTCCATTTCCCCATCACGGATGAAGATCATGAGGTATGAGCCTTCATACAGGCAATCGATCTGCCGTTCCTTCCTGTCCTCCATGTGAAATGACCCCCGGTGCGACATTTGCCCCTGGTATCTGTCGCTGTTCATGAAGAAATCCCGGGCCTGGTTAAACCCTTCGATGCAGGCATTTTCGTCGCCATAGGCGAGGAGGATAACCTTATACGTTGGGAAGGCCGCTGCGGCCCCTTCGGCATACCCGAAAACGTCCTTATAGTGAAAGCTGTAGACCGAGGAGAGCCCTAAGTTCCCCTTGAAGTAAACGATCTTATCCTTTTCACCGTCAATACTTTCGAGCACCTGCATCAGGGGAGGTTGAGGATGCGATCCCTCCATGCCGGCCGACAGGCAGCCGCTGAGGTACTGCAGGTCGAAAGCATCGGTTCCCTGATGGTAGATGTATACCATGCAGCTGCCCTTGATGAATTGCACGAAGCCTTCACCCTGCCTGCCTGCCACCCCCGCCGAAAAAGGCCTTGCCTGTGAGGCCTCCGTCATGGAATAGATCCCCGTGGCCCCCTCGGGGCTGCCCATGTCGTAGATCTCAGCCTTCACCGTATCGCCTGCCGTAAAACCATATTTTGCAGCCACTACTTCCCTGAAGCCATATTCATGGTACAGATCAGCTCCCCCGTTGATCAGGCTGAACAGGTCATCGCCGATATAATACACCGGCTCCCCGATCACCACCACCTCCCGGCAGGTATCGTTCATGATGATCCCATCCAGCGTTCCCTGCGACCAAAGTACCTGCCCGCTGAAAAGCATTACAATGACGACCAATAGAAAAGACTTACTGAAGAACTTGTATTTCAATTTATTATCAAACATCACTTTCTTAATGGCAATACCAGGATAAAAGAAATAACTCAACACTCAACACCTAAAACT
>CAZHYA010000176.1:0-1685 GCA_964536525.1 uncultured Bacteroidales bacterium
GGTGATGCGGATATCATAGAAATTACCGGGGATGAGGGTGTCGTCATGGATCACCACCTCATTGTCGACCTCGGGTGAATCATATTCCGTCCGGCCGAGGGCCACCCCGTCTTCATGCCCGTCGATGAGGGTCCTGAAGGTCTGCCCGATCTTTTGTTCGTTGAGCGAGAGTGAGATCTCCTGCTGCAGTTGCAGCAGGGCTTCCATCCGTTCCTGTTTCACATCCTCAGGCACATCGTCGGCCAGATCAAAGGAAGCTGTTCCTTCTTCCGGACTGTATGTAAATACGCCGAGCCTTTCGAAACGGCTTTCGCGGACGAACTGCATCAGCTCCCGGAAATCCTTTTCTGTCTCGCCGGGATACCCTACCAGCATGGTGGTGCGCAGGGCCAGGCCGGGCAGTTCTTTTCGCAGCTTTTTGATCAGGGCCCTGCTGCCCTTCTCATCGATCCCGCGATGCATCGACTTGAGCAGATGGTCGCTGATATGCTGCAACGGGATGTCGAGGTAGCGGCAGATATTCTTCCGGTCGCGCATCACGGAAACGACATCATCCGGGAAAGAGGCCGGATAGGCATAATGCAGCCTGATCCATTCCACTCCCGCGATCTCCGAAAGCTGTTCAAGCAGGGGTGCCAGCATCTGTTTTCCATAGAGGTCCCTGCCGTACCAGGTGAGGTCCTGCGCAATGAGGATGATCTCTTTAACGCCTTTCGATACCAGGTAGCGGGTTTCTTCACAAAGCGATTCGATGGTGCGCGAAAGATGCTTTCCCCTGATAAGCGGGATGGCACAGAAGGAGCAACGGCGGTCGCAGCCTTCCGATATCTTCAGGTACGCATAATGGGGAGGCGTGGTCAGAAAGCGCTCGCCGACGAGTTTCTTCTCCTTGTCGTAGCCGAGGTCGCGCAGGATGGCAGGGATGTCGTCGGTGCCATAGAAGCCATCCACTTCGTGGATCTCTTTCCTGAGCTCTGCAGCATATCGTTGTGAAAGGCAACCCGCCACGAAGAGTTTTTCGATGCGGCCATCTTTCCGTGCTTCCGCATAACGAAGGATGGTCTCGATCGACTCTTCCTTTGCATCCCCGATAAAGCCGCAGGTGTTGATGATCACATAATCGGATGGGATATCCGCTTCATGCATCACATCAAGCCCTGCCGCATTGAGGCTACCCAGCAGGTTTTCCGAATCGACAAGATTTTTGGAGCATCCCAGGGTGATGATATTGACTTTCTTCGCCATCGTCAGACCTTATGGAAGAGCGATTCGACAAACGCTATCCGGTTAAATACCTGCAGGTCTTCCATCTTCTCGCCTATGCCTATATATTTTACGGGTATTCTGAACTGGTCGGAAATGCCGATGGCCACACCGCCCTTTGCCGTGCCGTCAAGTTTTGTCAGTGCGAGGGAGGTCACCTCCGTAGCGGCAGTGAACTGCCTGGCCTGTTCAATGGCATTTTGTCCTGTAGATGCATCGAGGATGAGCAGCACATCGTGCGGAGCGTTGGGCACCACCTTCTGCATCACACGTTTGATCTTGCTCAGTTCATTCATCAGGTTGACCTTATTATGCAGCCGTCCCGCCGTGTCGACGATCACGATGTCGGCATGGTCTCTCACGGCCTGTTGCATGGTTTCGAAGGCCACTGCTGCAGGGTCGGCTCCCATGCCTTTGCTGGC
>CAZHYA010000176.1:1695-5782 GCA_964536525.1 uncultured Bacteroidales bacterium
CTACCCTTTCCGACCATATCTTAAGCTGGTCGACGGCTGCGTCCCTGAAGGTGTCGCAGGCACCCAGCAGCACCGACTTGCCGGCCTTCCTGAACTGGTAGGCCAGCTTTCCGATGGTGGTGGTCTTGCCCACGCCGTTCACACCTACAACCATGATCACATAGGGTGTAGTGGGCAGCGGGGCTTCAAAATCAGGCAGGTCCGATTCGCCCTGTTCCTTCAGGAGGGCCGCGATCTCTTCGCGAAGGATGGTGTTGAGCTCGGCAGTGCCGAGGTATTTATCCCTGGCCACACGCTCCTCGATCCTTTCGATGATCTTCAGGGTCGTCTCCACCCCTACGTCGGAAGTAACCAGGATCTCCTCAAGGTTGTCGAGCACCTCTTCGTCGACCTTCGACTTGCCGGCAACAGCTTTCGATAGCTTTGTAAAGACGCTGGTTCGGGTCTTGTCGAGCCCCTCATCGAGACGCTCTTTTTTCTCCTTAGAGAATATCCTGAAAACGCCCATGGGTTCAATCGTTAAAAAAAAAGCTTCTTCCGTAAAGGAAAAAGCTTTTCAGGTTTGGATGTTTCCTTTTATTTCTTTGCTAAAAAGTCCTTTACGCCCTCGGAAGGGATAATGTTCTCTTTAAAGGTGTATGCGCCTGTCTTGGGAGATTTCACCATCCTTACAACTTTGGCAAAATCCTTACTGGCACTCTGTAATGATGCAACAACTTTCTTAGCCATGGTATAAATTATTTAATTTCTTTGTGAACGGTCATCCTCTTGAGGATGGAATTATATTTCTTCAGCTCGAGCCTGTCGGGCGTATTTTTCTTGTTCTTGGTGGTGATATAGCGTGAAGTGCCGGGCATCCCGCTGGTCTTGTGCTCTGTGCACTCAAGGATCACCTGTATCCGTTGATCTTTTGATTTCTTTGCCATTTTGCTGGTCCTTCTTTTGAATTTCGGGGTGCAAAAATACGCGACTTTTATTTAATAACAAAGAAATTGGTATATTTTTTTTGGGTGCTGGGGACTAGGTGCTGGGTGCTGGGAAATGTTGAGTTTTTAGTGTTGAGTGTTGAGTTAGTTTTCCAATTATAAGTTATTAAGTTATCATTTGGGGTTGTTCGTTGCTCGTTGTTCGTTGTTTTGCCGGGAGGCGGGGATGAACGAAAGTTCCGTATCTTTGTTAAAAAAGAAGATGGAAAGGGAGATCCTCAGTACGAACCGCAAGGCTTTGCGCATCAACCTGAACGGGATGATATACGGAAGTTTTGCCGAAATCGGCGGCGGCCAGGAGGTTGCGCGGCATTTCTTCCAGGCCGGCGGGGCTTCCGGTACTGTGGCCAAAACCATCTCAGCATACGACAAATCCTTCAGCGACAAGCTATACAACAAGAACCGTCCCGGCAGGTATGTATCTCAAGGGAGGCTGCAGAAAATGCTGGACACCGAATACAACGAGCTCACCACGCTGCTTGGCGGGCTCAGGCAGCCTGAAACCACTTTTTTTGCCTTTGCCGATACCGTCGAGACCCTCAACTTTGAGAAATCCAATGACGCCCATGGCTGGATCGGGGTTAAATACCAGTACAGTCCCGGCACCGAACCCAACCAGGTTGTCATACATGTCGACCTGAAAGAAAACGATGCTCTTTTGCAGCAGCAGACCCTTGGCATTCTTGGGGTTAATCTTCTGTTTGCCTGCTATTACCATCACGACAGGCCCAATGAGTTTCTGCGCTCGCTGTTCGACAGCCTGTCGCGCGACAGGATAGAGATCAGCATGATCCGCATGTCGGGCCCCGACCTTGCCTATGTCGACAACAGGCTCCTGGCTGTTCAGCTCGTGAAGAACGGGATGACCAATGCCGTAATGTTCGATCGCAAGGGGGATGTGCAGCAGCCCTCCGACATGCTTTACAAGAAAAATGTGCTGGCCTTCAGGGGAAGCTTCAGGCCCATCACCTATGTAGGCTTCGACATGCTCAAGTCGAGCTACGGGATCTTCAAGAAAGACCGGCACTACCAGCGCGATAACACCATCGCCGTGTGTGAGATGACCCTCAACAACCTCCTGGAGGAGGGAGAGCTGGATGAACGGGACTTCCTCGACAGGGTCGACATCCTGAACGGCATGGGACAGAACGTGATGGTGTCGACTTTCAGGGAATACTATAAGCTGGTGGGATATTTCTCCAGGTTCAGGATCGGGCGTCTGCGTATCGTAATCGGCATCCCCACCTTCCTTAATGTGCTGGAGGAGAAATATTATGAGAAGCTTCGCGGAGGCATCCTCGAAGCACTTGGCCGGCTTTTCCCCGAAAACGTAAAATTCTATGTGTATCCGACCATTTCAGCGGTATCGCTCGACGACCGCTCGCCCTCGGGCGAGTTGCTGACATCGAGAAACCTGGCGCTGCCGGAAAAGCTGAAGCCACTGTACGATTATCTGATCAGTTGCAGAAAGATCATCGACATCAAAGAGGTGAAGAAGGAGCGTCTGTACATCAGCTCGCCGTATGTGTTGAAAATGATAAAGGAAAACATTCCCGGCTGGGAACTCATGGTGCCGAACTACATCGAGGAAGTGATCAAGACGAAGCGGCTGTTCGGTTATTCGGGCGACGGCAAGCTCTATAAGGACTCAGAAGCTTTTAAAAATTCGTGCAAGTGAGTAGCCCGGTGCCTGCATGTCGAGATCGAGGAAGTACCCGAAAGGAGTCGTAAAAGTCTCATAACCTGCATTCTTCATCCGTTCCATGGCCTTCTCAAAGAGGGTTTCCGTGAATTCAGGGCTGGCCTTGCTCCCGGAGAGGTGCGCAAAGGAATGCAGCATCACCCGGCGGGTATCGTTCTTACCGGCAGCCCACTTCAGGTTTTTCACGAGTTTGGTCTCCACCCCTTTCATGTCCTTCTCATCTTCCGCTTCCGCGTGGATAAAGGCCGTGAGGATGTTCTCATATTCACCTGCTGCAGCATCATCGGGGGCATCCTCCAGGACTTTTACCGTTGGCCGGAAGGAAAATCGCGTGCAATGGATCATCAGTAGCTTCATAGGACGGAATTTCGTATTTTTACAGCACCAAAGTTACCAATAATCCATGAACACCGCCCTGGTTCCCCTGGCAGAACGATTGCGTCCCCAGCGTCTCGACGACTACCTGGGACAGGAGCACCTTGTCGGTAAGGGCGCCATCCTGCGCAAGGCCATCGAATCGGGGAACATCCCTTCGATGATCCTCTGGGGACCGCCGGGAACCGGAAAGACCACCCTGGCGCATATTATTTCCTTACAGCTCAACAGGCCCTTCTACACCCTCAGCGCTATCAGTTCGGGGGTTAAGGATGTGAGGGATGTGATCAGCAGGGCCAAACAGTCGGCCGATCATGCCATCCTCTTCATCGATGAGATCCACCGTTACAGCAAGTTGCAGCAGCATTCCCTGCTAGGCGCGGGAGAGCGGGGCATCGTCACACTTAGCGAGACCACCACCGAGAATCCCTCCTTCGAGGTCATCTCCCCCCTCCTGTCGAGATGTCAGGTATATATCCTCAAGGCTTTTGAAAAAGAGCACCTGCTGGCCCTGGCAGAGAAGGCAAGGAAATACCTGGAAGAACAGCACGGGATCAAGATCGACATCAGGGAGACGGAAGCCCTGCTCAGGATCTCCGGTGGTGACGCCCGCAAACTCCTCAATGCCCTCGAGCTGATCATCAACCAGTCGCCGGGCATCAAAAAGCTGGAGATCACCAACAAGAATGCCACGGAGGTGATCCAGGAAAACCTGTCCATGTACGACAAGGGTGGAGAAATGCACTATGACGTGATCTCCGCCTTTATCAAGTCCCTCAGGGGCAGCGACCCCAATGCGGCCGTGTATTGGCTCGCCCGCATGGTAGAGGCCGGGGAAGACCCGAAGTTCATCGCCAGGAGGATGCTGATCCTGGCTTCCGAGGATATCGGCAACGCCAACCCCAACGCCCTGCTGCTGGCCAATGCCTGTTTCGATGCCGTGAACAAGATCGGCTGGCCCGAAAGCAGGATCATCCTGTCGCAAACGGCCATTTACCTGGCAGCCTCTGCCAAGAGCAACGCC
>CAZHYA010000177.1:0-5004 GCA_964536525.1 uncultured Bacteroidales bacterium
AACGTGGTGATCGCCACCGATGCCGATGTGGATGGCATGCATATCAGGCTGCTGCTCCTCACCTTCTTCCTGCAATTCTACCCCGACCTGGTGAAGACTGGCCATGTGAAGATCCTGCAAACCCCGCTTTTCAGGGTCCGGAACAAGAAGGAAACGATCTATTGTTATTCTGAAGAGGAACGCGTTGCAGCCATCAATAAACTGGGCCCGAAGCCTGAGATCACGCGCTTCAAGGGGCTCGGCGAGATCTCGCCGGCTGCGTTCAGAGGCTTTCTCGGCCCTAACCTCAGGCTCGACCCCGTGCTGCTCAAAAGCTCCTCTTCGATCAAGGAACTGCTCAGCTTCTATATGGGTAAGAACACCCCCGACCGCCAGCATTTTATCATCGACAACCTGCGGGTTGAAGAGGATATTATTGAACAGGTGGCATAAACATCGTTTTATTGTTGCAGATACTGATAGGCATAGCCTATCTGCCCGATGATGTCGCTGGCCAGCGAAGCCTCAAACCCGAGCTCTTCCGATGCCAGGTCACCGGCCAGCCCGTGCAGGTATACGCCCACGAGGCAGGCCTGCAAAGGCGGGTACCCCTGCGCCAGCAGTCCCAGGATCATGCCCGTCAGCACATCGCCGCTTCCGCCCGTAGCCATGCCCGGGTTGCCTGTCGAATTGAAATAGCACGTTCCGTCGGGACAGCTGATGGCGGTGGCATAACCTTTCAGCACCACATAGGCCCCGTATTTTACCGAAAACTCCCGTTGCAGCTTGTCGCGCTCGAAGGCATTGTTGCTCTTTCCTGCCAGCCGTTCGAATTCTTTCGGGTGCGGTGTAAATATGGACCCGGGGGGGATGAACGACAGCCAGGTCTTGTTATCACCCAGTATGTTGATGGCGTCTGCATCAAACAGTAAAGGCATGCGGGCATTCTGTATCAGCACCTTGAGTGCTGTTGCCGTTTCCCCGGCCATGCCGATGCCGGGGCCGACACCGATCGCATTGCAGGCATCGAGGTCGGGCACCTCGGTGAATGCCGTTTCCGACTTGTCGATGCTGGCCATGGCCTCGGGGAGGGCCGTCTGGATGACGGCATAACCGTTGCGCGGCACATGCGTGGTGACCAGTCCCGCCCCTGCACGCAGGCAGGCCTCCGAGGCGAGCACTGCGGCACCCATCTTGCCGTAGCTGCCGGCGATGAGCATGGCGTGACCGAAGCGGCCCTTATGGTCGAACTTGCGCCGGTGCCTGATGAGCGCTTTCACATCGCCCTTCAGCAGGAAATAGTCCGTCTTGTCGAGCGAGTTGATGAAGTCAGGGTGAAGGTTGATGCTCATGATCTCCCACTCCTTGACATATTCGAGGTTCTCGGCAAACATGAAGGCCTTCTTGGGAAACTCGAAGGAGAGGGTGTAATCGGCACGCACGATGGCACCACCGCTGCCCACGCTGGGCTCATCGGCAAACAGCCCTGAAGGGATGTCGACGGAGATGACCTTTAATCCCGACCGGTTGATGTATCCGATCACCTCACCCACAAAGCCCTCTACCGGCTTCGACAGGCCCGAGCCGAAGATGGCATCGATAATGTACTCGCCTTCGAGCTTTTCGGGCAGTTCATCCACGGAAGCAATATCGTGGATCTTTACCTTCGCCTGGTATTTAAGGTTGTCGAGGTTGATATTGAAATCGTCCGACGACTTGTCGGCGTAGCGGATCACAAACACCTCCACACGGTAGTCCTTCTTCGCCAGCAGCCTCGCAATGGCAAGGCCGTCGCCGCCATTGTTACCCAGGCCGCACATGATCCTGATCCTGTCCGTCTGCCGGACCTTGTCGGAGATCCACCGGTAACATGCCTTGGCCGCACGCTCCATCAGATCGATAGAATCTACGGGTTCGTTCTTGATGGTATATTCATCCGCCTCGCGGACCTTGTCGATGGGCAGGATCTTCATGGTGCTGATGTTAAGTTTAGTGCAAAGATAAGACTTTAGGTGCAAGGTTCCGGGTACCGGAGAGCGGGGAATTAATTTTGAGTTTTTAATTTTTAATGTTTAATGATCGGGGAGATATGAGCCTTGAGACATGAGAACCTTTTAAATTACGCATATCCCTTGCCGCACGCCCGATTTGTCGGACTTAATCATTAACTTTGCAGCAAATTTAATAATATGGGCAGTAAAAGAGATTACCCGCTGATCGGGAATGTGGAGATCCTGGATGCAGGGGCGGAAGGCAAGGCGGTGGCCAGGGTCGATGGCAGGGTTATCTTTGTGCCCTTCGTGGTGCCGGGCGACGTTGCCGACATACAGATCACCCGGAAGAAGAAGAGCTTTTATGAGGGCAGGGCCGTCAGGTTCCACAGCTATTCGGAAAAGCGTGTCGAGCCTGCATGCAGCCATTTTGGGATGTGCGGCGGCTGCCGCTGGCAAAATATGGATTATTCCGGGCAGCTGTTCTACAAGCAGAAACAGGTAACCGACAACCTCCAGCGCATCGGCAAGCTCGACCTGCCGGCCATCTCCCCTATCCTTCCGTCCGACAACATCTACTTTTACAGGAACAAGCTGGAATACACCTTTTCCAACCGCAAGTGGTTCGTAGAAAAGCCCGACCCCGACAATCCGGAAAAAAGAGACCCCAATGGCCTGGGCTTTCATCTCCCGGGCATGTTCGACCGCATCCTCGACATCACGCAATGCCACCTCCAGCAGGACCCGTCCAACGCCATCAGGCTGGCAGCGCGCGACTATGCCCTCGCACATGGATACGAGTTCTATGATGTAAAAAAGTGGGATGGCTATCTCAGGAACCTGATCATCCGTACCTCCTCAACCGGCGACCTCATGGTGATCATTGTTTTCCGTTATGTCGACCATGTCAAAGGCCCGGCCCTCATGGATCACCTGGCAGAAAAATTCCCGGAGATCACTTCGCTCATATACGTGATCAACGACAAGCGCAACGACGACATCTCCGACCTGCAGGTTAAGCTTCACCACGGCAATCCGTTTATCATGGAGGACATGGATCATCTCAGGTTCAAGATCGGGCCGAAGTCGTTCTTCCAGACCAATACGGCACAGGCACACAAGCTTTACGCAACTGCCCGCGATTTCGCGGGGCTCACCGGCAAAGAGATCGTTTACGACCTGTATACCGGCACGGGCACCATTGCCGCTTTCATCGCCCAGCATGCGGCAAAAGTCATCGGCATCGAATATGTTGCATCAGCCATCGATGATGCCAGGGAGAATGCTGAACTTAACGGCATAGGCAACACCGAATTCTTTTCGGGCGACATCCTCAGGGTGATGAACGACGAATTCATCGCCAGGCATGGTGCCCCCGACGTGATCATTGCCGATCCGCCAAGGTCGGGCATCCATGAAAAGGTGCTGCTGCAGATGATGAAAGCCGGACCTGGCAGGATCGTCTATGTTAGCTGTAACCCTGCCACCCAGGCCCGCGACCTTGCCATCCTGGCCGAAAACTACAAGATCGAGAAGGTACAGCCTGTCGACATGTTCCCCCAGACCCACCATGTTGAGAACGTGGTTCTGCTTGTTAAACGTTGAGGCAGGGATGATCCTTACTGTGCCGGCACTCAGCGCCCGATGATGGTGTTCACCTCCTTCACCAGGGCATCCAGGTCGAGGTTTTCCCCTTTCACGATGAGTTGTGCCTGCTCGTAGAACTTCCCGCGCGCTGAAAGCTGCTTTTCGATGAAGGCCTGCATGTCGTCATTTTTCACATCCCTGACCAGTGGACGAAGCCTTCGTGCCCTGTTAAGCCTTTGCGCCAGCGAGGCGGGGTGCATTTTCAGGTATACCGTAATGCCGGCCGCGTTCATCACAGCCATATGGTCGTGATGGCAGGCCGTTCCCCCTCCCGTAGAGATCACCGCTTCGTGGTGACCGGCGATGACTCCCAGCAGGCAGGCATGCTCGAATTCGCGAAATTTCGCTTCTCCGAAGTGTTCAAAAAATCGCGGGATGCTGTAACGGTAACGTGCCTCGAACGCATCATCAAGGTCGACGAAGGGCATCGCCAACCGCCTGGCAAGCCTTTTGCCTGTGGTTGATTTGCCCGCGCCCATGTATCCGATCATGAATATACGCATATCATGGATGGCTGAGAATTTCCCTTAAAAATAATAAAAATTGAAAGATCTTATCGCGGATGCGTTGTATTACTTTCTTTCCATCACCCTGAGCGCAGCCGAAACGACGTCGGGCGTATCGAGCCCGTACTTGGCAAGCAGCTCCATGGGTTTGCCGCTTTCGCCGAAATGATCGCGCACCGCCACCATCTCCACCGGGGCAGGTTGCCTGGCCGACAGGCAACTGGCGATACTGTCGCCAAGCCCGCCGAATATCGAATGTTCTTCGGCCGTGACGGCGCAGCCGGTTTTTAAGACGGATTGCAGCACTGCATCTTCGTCGAGCGGTTTGATGGTGTGGATGTTAATGACCTCGGCGCTGACGCCCTGCACGGCAAGCTCTGATGCCGCTTCCAAGGCGATCCACACCATGTGTCCGGTGGCAAAGATGCTCACATCATGCCCATCGCGCATGCGGACGGCCCTTGATGACGGTGACACAGCCGTGCTCCCTGCGTCAAAAATCAGGAAAATCAATACACAGGCCCGAAATGATCGGCGATGGCTATCGTGGCAGCTTTGGTCTGGTTGAAATCGCAAGGGTTGATCACCGTCATGCCGGGCAACATCTTCATGAGGCCAATATCCTCGAGGATCTGATGTGTGGCCCCATCCTCCCCAAGGCTGAGGCCGGCATGAGAAGCACAGATCTTAACATTCTTGCCCGCCTAAGCAATCGATTGCCTGATCTGGTCGTAAACCCTTCCGGTTGAAAAGTTGGCAAAGGTGCCGGTAAAAGGGATCTTGCCTCCAATGGTAAGCCCTGCGGCCATCCCCATCATGTTGGCCTCCGCAATGCCTGCCTGGAAGAACCTGTCGGGATAAGCCTCTGCGAAAGCATCCAT
>CAZHYA010000177.1:5014-5768 GCA_964536525.1 uncultured Bacteroidales bacterium
AGATCCTGGGAGGACGGCTCAAAGCGCCACCACATCCGGACTATGTGCACCCGGCTCCGGCAGGCCCTCTCCGAATCCTGCCCGCGTAGCTTTTTTTTCGATGCTTCCTGTTTGCGACATAAAAATGATGCTATTGGTATACTTTTACATTTGTGGTCTTGCCTGAGGTCACCCTGAAGGTCTTTTCTACAGTATAGGCAGCCCTGTCGGAATACTTCGCCCTGAACACCACCCTGTATGTGCCCGGTTGGAGTATCAGCGACTCCTGCAGCGGCGCCTCCCTGAAATTATATATCCACTCCAGCTCATCTTCGTTCTCAAGGTACAGGCTTCCGTAACCCTGGGCCGTTTTCTGTATGACTGCGATGCCGGGAACCGGGATCTCAACGGTGGTGGTGGTGCTCTGTGCAATGTTCAGGTCGTCGATGTAAATGCGCGGCAGGCTGAGTATCTCAAGGTTATATTCGCCAATGATGTAGTTCTCTGTCTGGCCGAAATGCTGGATGTTGATGGTCTCCATGCTGCCTTCGCGCCTGACGATAGCCTGAAGGTTACGGCTCGAGAGGCTGGTGCCTTCCATTTTCAGCCGCAGCTGCCCCTGTGGCGTATTAACAGGGATGATGGTATGCTGCCCGGGGGTGATCCTGATGCTGTCGTCCGTCACGGGGGGCAGGGTATGCACCACCACATCATTGTTCTCCAGCGGGTCGATCATGAGGGTGTCGGGGTGACCCTTGCTGTTGAGCGTTTGGAT
>CAZHYA010000178.1:0-5696 GCA_964536525.1 uncultured Bacteroidales bacterium
AGCGACACCGATCCCCTGA
The DNA here is from genome assembly GCA_964536525.1 of uncultured Bacteroidales bacterium. Classification (GTDB taxonomy): domain Bacteria; phylum Bacteroidota; class Bacteroidia; order Bacteroidales; family B18-G4; genus B18-G4. The sequence continues at coordinate 20 of CAZHYA010000178.1, forward strand.
TGCCCAGCTCTGCGATGGCCACCGTGGGGATCATGGTGATGGCAAAGAAGATCACTCCCACGATGATCATCCCCGGCATAAAGGGGATATCGACGGCAAAGGCCCTCAGCAGGAGGTACATCTGCAGGGAGAAGATAAAGAAACGGAAGGCGCTCAGCAGGATGATGACCATGAGCTCGCGGCTGCTGTATGCCGACAGCACCCGTATATAGGAGTTGATCCTTTCGGGGATCCTGCCGCTGAGCCTGCCGGCAAGGGCGCTCAGCAGGGAGATGTTGAGAAATAGCAGTACGAACAGGATGTCGAGCCCCAGGATGAGGAGGCCTCCCCCCCAGAGGAACCAGGTGTAGAGATGGGCAGGGACATTGAAATACCCGAGCAGGGTTTCGTGGTATCCCAGGAAGAAAAGGAAGATGCATGAGGTGCCGGCCAGGAAGGTGACCAGCAGCTGGCTCATGCTGCCCAGGATGGTGATGAACACCCCTTCGATACGGTTGGCCTTCTCGAGGATGAATCATGCGCACGAACCAGCGGAAGAACGGCGGGATGAATTCGCCGAACGGCACCAGGTGGTGCTTGTCGTAGCGGTAGGGCGCGGCCTGCCCTACCTTCTCTATTTTCCCGATCAGCAGCGACCATTTGCGGGCCTCCGTGCCCCAGTTCACGAGCATCAGGAGCAAAACCAGGATAATGATGGCAATGAACCTGCCGCTGCCGAGGCTGCCGGCGAAAGCCCGGTATACCGCTTCCAGGTCGCGCTGATGAAAGATCTGGCGGTAAATGAAGCCGTAAGTGACCAATATGATGAGCAGGCTGATGAGGAAGTTGTATGTTTTACGTACTTTTGTTTTCATCAGGTTCACTTAATCGGCCATGCATTGAAAAGCGATCGCATCATACTGGGGATCGACCCCGGCACCAACATCATGGGCTACGGGCTTATCCACCATAAAGGTAATAAAATAGAACTGATCACCCTCGGTGTATTGAAACTTGGCGGGTTTTCGGACCATGCGACCAAGCTGAAGAAGATCTTTGAGCGCACGCGTGCCCTCATCAGCGAATACAAGCCCGACGAGCTGGCCATCGAGGCGCCTTTCTTCGGGAAGAACGTACAGTCGATGCTCAAGCTGGGCCGTGCCCAGGGGGTGGCCATGGCCGCCGCCCTCAGTCTCGATGTGCCCATCTTCGAATATTCGCCCCGCAAGATCAAACAATCCATCACCGGCAGGGGCAACGCCTCAAAGGAGCAGGTCGCCGGCATGCTGGCCACCCTGCTGCTGATCCATGATCCTCCTGAATATATGGATGCCACCGACGGCCTTGCCGTGGCCGTATGCCATTATTTCCAGCGTAAACCTTCCACAGACGGGGAACATTACGGAAGCTGGAAAAGTTTTATCGCAAAGAATCCCGGCAAGGTCAGGTAAGCATCGATGAGCATGAAAAAATACATATTGCTGATCTTATTCGTTGCATTATTGTCCTCCTGCAACCGCCGTGAAGAAACGGCCCGGCCAAATATTATCTTCATCATGTCAGATGACCATGCTGCCAGGGCCATCAGTGCCTATGACAGCGGGCTGGTCCGTACACCGAACATCGACCGGCTGGCTGAAAGGGGCATCCGTTTCGACAATTGCTTTTGCACCAATGCCATCTGTGCCCCCAGCCGGGCGGTGATCCTTACAGGGAAGTACAGCCACATGAACGGGGTGCTTGACAATTCAATGTCTTTCGACGGGGAACAGCAAACCCTGCCCAAGCTTTTGAGGCAAGCAGGTTACCAGACGGCCATTATCGGAAAATGGCATTTGAAGAGTACACCCACGGGATTCGATCACTGGCTGGTGCTGCCCGGGCAGGGGGAATATTACAGGCCCGATTTTGTGGATTCCACCGGGAAGCACAGCATGGAAGGTTATGTAACGGATATCATCACCGACATGGGGATTGGATTCCTTGAGGACAGGGATCCCGCCAGGCCTTTTTTCCTCATGCTGCACCATAAGGCTCCGCACCGCAGCTGGCAGCCTGCCATCAGGCATCTTGGCATGTTTGAAGCTGAAGAATTTCCCGTCCCGGCAAACCTGGAGGACACTTATAACGGGAAAAGTCTTGCCCCTAAGGAGCAGGAGATGACCATTGCCCGGCACATGTCGCTGGACTATGACCTGAAGATGCCGGAAGAACTGATTGAAAAGAAAGGTTCGGACAGGGAGCTGTTTTTCAATACCGGCTGGTCGGACCTTCGCGACAGGATGAAAGATGAGGATTTCATGAAATGGAGGGATTTTTATACCCGGCGTGCCGAAGCGTACAATCAATTGCCGAACGACAGCACCATCATCGATGAATGGAAATACCGTAAATACATGGAAGATTACCTTTCGTGCATCCATGCCGTGGATGAAAATACCGGCCGCCTGATGGATTACCTGCGGGATAGCGGCCTCGACAGGAACACCATCGTGATCTACACCTCCGACCAGGGATTCTTCCTGGGAGAGCATGGTTGGTACGACAAGCGCTTCATGTATGAAGAGGCCCACCGCATGCCTTTGCTCATTTACGCTCCCAATGCCATAGCTTCCGTTGACAGGCACATGGTCACCAATGCCGACTTTGCACCGACGCTCCTGGAGATGGCCGGCCTGGAAGTACCTGCTGACATGCAGGGGGAATCGTTCAGCGATATTCTTGAAGGCAGGGAGCCGGGGCAAGGACGCGACGCCGTGTATTACCATTATTTCGAATTCCCTGCCGTGCATGCGGTGAAACGGCATTACGGCATCAGGACGGAGAAGTTCAAGCTGATCCATTTCTATTACGATATCGATGCCTGGGAACTCTACGATCTTGAGGCCGATCCCATGGAAATGAATAATCTGGCCGGTGACCCTGACCATATTACGTTGATGGATGAAATGAAGAACAGGCTCCGGGAACTGCAGGTGGATTATGCGGATACCTCTTTCGAAAAATATCTGCCATTAAGGGCTGAAATGATCGACCACCTGGCCAGGGGCATTGCCTATTCACTGAAGGTTCAACCATCGACACGCTATCCGGGCAGCCCAGGCTGCCTGACCGATGGCATCGCTTATCCCGAAGGGGAGGCTTTCCAGGTCGGCAGGGAAAACTGGTGTGGATTTTGGGGTGATGACCTTATGCTGATGATCGATCTCGGACAGGAGCGGGAGATCAGGTCCATCAGTGCCGGATTCCTTCAAAACCAGGAGGAATGGATCTTTGCCCCAACTGCCGTAGAATTCCTCACCTCCCTTGACGGGATGGATGATATGCGCATCACCAGTGAGCTGTGCCAGGGGCTGGAAAAGGACGAAAGGGTGATGAAAGTGTATGCCAGGGCCGAATACCCCGGACTGAGAACAAGGTATATCAAGGTTCAGGCCCGGCATGAAGCCATTCCCGGCTGGCATCCCGGGGCAGGGCAACCGGCATGGTTGTTCGTGGATGAGATCGTTGTGGAATAGGGCAATTCCGCAATCCTGCCTTCTCTTCCTTCCTTTTTGTACTTTTGTGAAAAATGTACGCATGAACATCGCTGCACTGGTTTCGGGGGGCGTCGACAGCTCGGTGACCATACCCATTCTAAAGGAAATGGGTTATGAGCCTGTGATCTTTTACATCAGGATCGCCATGGAGGATGAGCCCGGCTTCGTGGATTGCCCCTCGGAGGAAGATATCGAGATCACCACCTGGATCGCCCGGAAGTACGGTCTTAAGATGGAGATCGTCGACCTGCAGAAGGAATACCGCGACAGGGTGGTGAGCTATACCATCGAAACGGTGAAGAAAGGCCTTACCCCCAATCCGGATGTGATGTGCAACCGGCTGATCAAGTTCGGCAGCTTCGAGGACCGGTACGGAAAGGAATTCGACAAGATCTCCACCGGCCATTATGCCTCGGTGGTCGAGAACGGGCAGGGCTTCTTCCTTGGCACTGCCAGGGATACGCGAAAGGACCAGACCTATTTCCTGGGCCGGATCACCTATGCCCAGCTTTCGAAGGCCATGTTCCCGCTCCACAACCTATGGAAAAAGGAAGTACGGAAGTTGGCCATGGAGATGAAGCTCCCGAGCGCCCACCGCCCCGACAGCCAGGGTATCTGTTTCCTTGGAAAGATCAATTACAACGACTTCGTCAGGAACTATGTAGGGGAGAACCCGGGCGAGATCGTTGAGCTGGAAACCGGCAGGGTATGGGGCGAACACAGGGGGCTTTGGTTTCATACCATTGGCCAGCGCAAGGGCCTGGGCCTGAGCCAGGGGCCATGGTTCGTGGTAAAGAAGGACATGGAGAAGAACATCCTCTATATCTCGAATGGTTACGACCCGGTGGCACAATACAGCGACAGGGTGATGCTGGCCGACTTCCGCTTCATCAACCCTGAACAACCATTAGACCTTGCCGAGCCAAGGGAGATCTGTTTCAAGATCAGGCACCAGCCTGAGTTCGGTACGGGCACCCTGGCACGGGAAGGTGATAAACATGTGATCTGCCCCCATGAACCTGTCTCAGGTGTGGCCCCCGGACAATTCGGGGTGGTGTACAACAGGGAAAAGACCATCTGCCTGGGCAGCGGCGTAATTACTATTGAATAACTTAAAATACAACATATTATGGAAAACTTCGAGATCTACAACCCGGTAAAGGCTTATTTTGGAAAGGATGTGATCGATCATCTTCACGAGGAGATATCTTCGAGGGGAAGACGGATCCTCCTGGTTTATGGCAAGGGATCGATCAAGGCCAACGGCATCTACGATGCGGTGATGCGGCAAATCAATAGAGCGGGAGCCGAGGTTTATGAATACTCAGGCATCAGGCCCAACCCGGTGATTGAAGATGTACGGGCAGCCGTCTCGCTGGGCAAGCAAAAACATGTCGACATGATCCTTGCCGTGGGCGGGGGCAGCGTGATCGACTCGGCCAAGGCGATCGCGGTTGGAATCCCAAGCGATGATGACCCCTGGAATTTTGTGAAAGGGAGGAAAAAACCCCTGACCGGTGTACCCCTGCTTGCCGTGCTGACGCTGGCAGCCACCGGCACGGAGATGAACCGTTTTTCGGTGATACAGGACAACAACACCAGCGAGAAACTGGGTTTTGGCTATCCGCCCATGTATCCTGCGGTATCTTTTCTCGACCCGTCATACACCATGAGCGTTTCGGCCGATTACACCGCGTACGGTATCGCCGACCTGATTGCCCATGCCCTTGAGGCCTATTTTGGAGCGGGCGACGCCAGCCTTTCCGACCGATTTGTCTTCGGCATCATCAGGGAAGCCCTGGAATACGGTCCGCCACTGATGGAAAACCTTCAGGATTATGATTTACGTGCAAAGATCATGTATGCTGCAACCATGGCCCTGAACAACCTCACCATGTATGGCAGGGTCTCGGGCGACTGGGGGGTGCACAGCATCGGGCATGTGCTGTCGGTAATGTATGATGTCCCCCACGGGGCATCGCTTTCCATTGCTTTTCCTGCCTGGATGCGGCTGCACGAAACACGTACCGGCGACAGGATCAGGCAGCTCGGCAGGGAAGTGTTCAGTGTCGACACGGTTGATGATACCGTGAGGCAGTTCGAAACATTCTTCAGGAAGATCAACACCCCGGTCAGGCTGTCGGAAACCAGTTACGGGT
>CAZHYA010000179.1:0-5686 GCA_964536525.1 uncultured Bacteroidales bacterium
TGAAAGCTGCCTCCAGCAATACATGTCGAGACTTACGTCATTTTGACCCAGTCGTTCGGGTTGCTCGTTCGTATCCTGATACAGCAGTCCGGCCTTGATCTGCATCACACCCAGCACCAGCACCAGCACCAGCACTGCCAACGATGCCGCGACAGCGGCAGGGAACATCCGCTCCCTCACTTTTTGCCGGCCCCTGATATACACGGCCGAAATCATGATGATGGTCGTCCATGCCGGACCCGTCCAGTGTGGCAGTGTGGCACGGAACAACGAGAAGAACAGGAACAGCAGGATCAACGGCAGGGCTATCCAGAGCATCAACCGGCCCTTTTCCCTGTCAAGGCCCAGCCTGCCCCTCCAGAAACCGATGATGGCGATTACGCCCAGGGCAAAGTTCACAGGGTTGTTGTAAAGTATTTGTCCGCCCAATTCGGTAAAAAAGAAATCGCCTCTCAGTCCTGATTCAAAAATGCTTACACGGTCGCCCTGAAAGGCAAAACTGACAAAGCCGTTATGGTAATTCCAGATGAAAACCGGCACAAAGCAAAGCAGTGCCATCAGTCCGGCAAGGTAAAGCTCACGGGTAGCAAACCATTTCCGGTTGTGGAACAAGAGGTACAGGAATGTGCCTGCCAGGAGGAATGCGGAAGTGTATTTCGACAGCAGTGCCAGCCCGGCCGTTAATCCGGCAAGCATGAGGAAGCCTTTTGTGCGCCTGCTGATGTCGCCCGTCACCGAGCGCAAAAGGAAATACATGGTGAGGAGCCAGAACGTCAGCTGCGGTGTATCGGGAAGGATAAAAATGCCGGCAACGACAAAGGCATAGATGGATCCGGTGTACAGCAGGGCGGCATAAAACCCTGTAATGGCATCACGCAGGTATTTCCCGATGAGGTATACCAGCCAGGTATTCAGTGCGCCCAGGAGTACCGGGCCCAACCTGACGAAGAACTCCGTGTCTATGGCAAGGTTAAAGGTGGTTAACTGTATGAGCAGGCCCACCATGGGCGGATGGTCGAAATGGCTCAGGTCGGGATAGAGGGCATAGGTCCAGTAATACACCTCATCGTTGCCGAATTCGAGGAACGCGGCCATGAAGGCACGTACTGCCAATGACAACAGCACCAGGATGATCATGGCCCTGTTAACCTTACGGGAGCTATTCATATCAGCGTCGCGCTAGTTTGCGAAATCGCTTCCGAAGGTAATAAATATTCATAAAAATGAAGATGATCGTGGCAAAACCGATAATCCTGAGCAGCCAGGTCCTGGTAAGGTCAACACGGGCCGGTTCATGGCCCCACGGATCTTTGCCGTCGTAACGGATCACCGGGTTAAGGTAATAGGCCGTACGGTTGGGGAAATGGATCTCTGTCCTGACATAAGGATCATCTTTCCTGATCACGTATGAGGCCTCTCCGGCATTCATCAAGGAGTCGAGCAGGGCTCCACCCTGTCCGACAAACCTGAACATTGCCGCCATCCTGCTGACGCCCACGGTAAGGGTATCGCCGTTCAGTTCCACCTTCGTAAGCCTTGGCAGGTTCAGCGCCTTTTCAACCTTTTCGTCCATGGGCTCGCCCCACACCCTGAAGATGCTGGCGCCAAACGACCTTCCGGCCTTCATGGCAGATATGATGCTGTCGCCGTGGAGCACAGGCGAATATATCATATTGGCGTAATTGCCCACCTCATTGATGTTGCTGATGTCGTGGGCATCGTCATTGGCCAGGATGCGCATATTCTTTCCTGAGGAGAGTGCGGCATCCCAATGCTCGAGCGAAACCCTGAATCCGTTGAGGGCCTCAATGCCGTCGTAATTGGTGATCCACCGCATATCCTCCGGCTCCCAGCCACCGGCATATTTCGGGTGGGCTATGAAAACCAGGTCGCTCGTCGGGCGCAGGATATTCAGCATATGCTGCTTATGATGGATATTCTGGAAAATGGGGTAATCATTCCAGACTACCCTCTCAGCTCCGATCATTACGTGGTGGTTCTTGAAAATGCCGTAACCATGCTCATATACCGGGATATAGGAAGGGTGCTCTGCACCGTATTTGTTGATCTTCTGGTAGTCGGAAATGCCGATGATGTCGTATCCGAGGAGGCGGTATATGCTGTTGATGCCCTCATTGGTGTTCTTTCTCCCGTCGGTGATGCCCAGCCATGCTTCCGACTGTACCTGGAAGTTGGCCTTGCGCCAGTGGTTGCTGTCGACGCCTTCGTAGGGGTTGAACAATTGCTCACCGGCAAAGGGCCTCGGTTCAGGGAAGAGATATACCGGGGCAACAAGATATTCGATAATGAAAACGAATACTATCGCGATAATGAAGTAAAGCAGGGTTTTCAGTGCGAACCGTATAATTCTCCAGATGATCAATGTTCCTTTCAGCATAAATCGGCTTGTAATGTCGACAAAAGTAATATGATTTCGGATATAAAGGAAAAAACAAGCCCGCCCCTCTTTTGTTCAGCGTATTAAATGCCTTAATGTCGTATTTTATGTAACCTGATGAAAAATATTACGTATGAGACAAGTACAGATTTTTGCGGTATATACTTACCGGGGACCAGTGATTTCCCTGATAAGGGTTTGATAATACAGCAGGAATTTATATATTTATTGCGGCAAAACCAACATAATGGAATCTTTAAAGGTGTTTATCGTCGAGGATGATAAGCTTTACGGGGAGATGCTGCGCTATCACCTGGCATTAAACCCCGATAATGAAGTCTTATTGTTCAATACCGGCAAGGATTGTCTCGACAATCTTTACCTGGAACCGGATTTCATTTCGCTCGATTACAGTTTGCCCGATATTTCAGGCCTTGAAGTACTGGAGAAGATCCATGAATACAATCCCAAGCTCCCCGTGGTCATTGTTTCCGGGCAGGAAGATGTAAATACTGCCGTGAAGCTCCTGAAGGAAGGGGTTTGGGAATATTTTGTCAAGGACAAGGAGACCAAGGAACGTTTATGGCACAGCATTGAAAAGGTTAAGGAAAACAAATTTCTTCTGCAGGAGATCAAGCAGCTGAAGGCCGAGATCGGCAGGAAGTATGAGTTCAGGAACATCATCAAGGGCAACAGCCCTGCCATCACACGCATCTTTAACCTCATCGAGAAAGCCACAAAAAGCAATATCGTGGTTTCGTTGCTGGGCGAGACCGGCACAGGCAAGGACCTTGTGGCCAAAGCCATCCACTACAATTCGCCTCGCAAAACCGGGCCTTTCGTGCCCATCAACGTGAGTGCCATTCCAGGCGAACTCATCGAGAGTGAGTTCTTCGGTTATGAGAAGGGTGCATTCACGGGAGCCAATACCCGTAAAAAAGGCAAGTTCGAACAGGCCAATAACGGCACCATCTTCCTCGACGAGATCGCCGAGATGAACATGAATATGCAGACCAAGCTGCTGAGGGTGCTGCAGGAAAAAGAGTTGACGCGGGTTGGCGGCAACACCACCATTAAGTTCGATGCGAGGGTGATCGTGGCTACCAACAAGGACCTGGCCAAGGAGGTCAACAAGGGCAATTTCAGGGAGGATCTGTATTACAGGCTGCTTGGACTTCCCATTGAGCTTCCTCCCCTGCGAGAACGCGGCCACGACATCCTGATCCTTGCCAAGTTCTTTCTCGACGGGTTCTGCGAAGAGAACAAGCTCGAAAAAAAATCCATCAGCCCTGCCGCCCAGGACAAGCTGATGAAATATATGTATCCCGGAAACGTAAGGGAGTTGAAAGCGATCATGGACCTGGCAGCGGTGATGTCGAACAGCGACATCATTGAGGAAGCCGACATCAGCTTCTCGAAGGCCAACTTCAGTACGGAACTGCTCAATGATGAGGATACACTGGCGGGTTACACAAAAAAGATCCTGAGACATTATATGCATAAATACGACCGTAATGTGATGGAAGTAGCGAAAAAACTTGACATCGGCAAGTCGACGGTTTACCGCATGATCAAGGAAATAGAAATTTAAACAGGGAAGAAAACCAGGAAGTCATGAAAGGCAAACTATATAATCTGAGCCAGGTGAAGATGTTCCTTGGCGACGATAAACAGCAGCTCGGGAATATGATCAGCATTTTCCTGAGCGAAACGCCTGTGATGATCAAGGCTTTGAATGAAAACCTTTCCAACAGGAACTACGACGAGGTGAAGTTCTATGCCCACAAACTTAAATCAAGCATCGATCTTTTCCAGATCAACGGCCTCCAGAACGACATCAGGGTGCTTGAACAACTCGCCAACGAAAAAAGCGACGAAACAGCCATAGAACAATATGTATCGGAGGTCACGAACACCCTTCAGAACGTCATGGAAGAGATCAAAAACGAAGTTTAGGGAAATACGAAATCTGAACTACGGAATTTTTCCGCTGATCAAATATTCCTGCCTCTACCCCTTCAATGCCATTACAAAGGAATATTCCCGTGCTTCTTCGGCGGGTTGGTCTTACTCTTGGTCTGGGTCATCTCCAGGGCCTGGATGATCTTTAACCTGGTCTGCCTGGGATAGATGATCTCGTCGATATATCCCAGTTCGGCAGCCTTGTAGGGGCTTGCAAATGTTTTGCGGTAGTCGTCGACAGCCTTTTTCTTTTCTTCGTCGGTAAGCTTGTCCCTGAAGATAATGTTCACTGCACCATCGGCGCCCATTACGGCAATTTCGGCGGTCGGGTAGGCGAGGTTCACGTCGGCGCCGATATGTTTGCTCGACATCACGTCGTAGGCTCCACCGTATGCTTTCCTGGTAATAATGGTGATCTTGGGGACGGTGGCTTCCGAAAAGGCATACAGCAGCTTGGCCCCGTGTTTGATGATACCCCCGAACTCCTGAGCCGTGCCGGGAAGGAAGCCGGGAACATCCTCGAAGGTGATGAGCGGGATATTGAAGGCATCGCAGAAACGCACAAAGCGCGCTGCCTTGATCGAGGAGTTGATGTCGAGCACGCCGGCCAGGTGGGCCGGCTGGTTGGCCACGATACCGACAGGCCTCCCGCCCATGCGCGCGAAGCCGATAATGATATTCTGCGCGTACTGGCACTGTATCTCGAAGAAGTTTTTGTTGTCGACCACGGTCTCGATGATCTCCTTCATGTCGTAAGGCTTGTTCGGGTCGTCGGGAACGATCTCGTCGAGGAGGACATCCTCGCGGTGGATGTCGTCGGAGGTAGGTTTTATGGGCGGATCCTCCATGTTGTTGAGCGGAAGGAAACTCATCATCTCCCTGATCATCATCATGGCCTGTTCATCGTTCTCGGCGATCATGTGCGCCACACCGCTCTTGGAATTATGCGTGACGGCACCACCCAGTTCCTCTTTGGTCACCTCCTCGTGGGTCACCGTCCTGATGACGTCGGGGCCCGTCACGAACATGTAGCTCGACTCCTTCACCATCATGATAAAGTCGGTCATGGCCGGCGAATACACCGCACCCCCGGCACAAGGGCCGAGTACGGCAGAGATCTGGGGGATCACACCGGAAGCCATCACATTGCGATAGAAAATATCAGCATACCCCCCTAAGCTTTCCACGCCTTCCTGTATACGCGCACCTCCCGAATCGTTGAGGCCAATCACAGGCGCCCCCATCTTCATGGCCAGGTCCATCACCTTTACGATCTTGTCGTTCACTTCTTTAAAATGGATGTGTGTCGTATTGACATCAAGTCTT
>CAZHYA010000180.1:0-2988 GCA_964536525.1 uncultured Bacteroidales bacterium
AAGATGTTGGCGAACTCATGGCAGCTTCGTCTATTGACGAAAGTTTGGCTTGGGGTTGTGAGCCCCTGAATACCATGGAACGGCTCAATGTTTTTGTGCCGGAAAATGCTGAAAATGAGATAGGTTTCAGCCAGTGGATCAGGACCCTCATCAACCTCAACAGACAGCTGGGTACAAAGTTTACGATCTTTACCCTGGCGCAAACACGACAGGCAATTGTGGAGGTGCTTCGCCTTTATAATTCAAAGCAGCAGGTCAACTGGTCTGAAACCAATGATTTTAATGAATTTTTTGAGGGAACACCGGAGCCGGCCCGCAACCTTCATGTAATTATCAGTTCACGCCCGCAGTACCTGTCGTTCAAACTTCAGCTGTGGAAGTTTACGTATTATGTGCCTGAAGGAATGGAAAAGAGGAACTTTCTGATCATCTATCCCCGCCAAATATAGGGCTTTGTACCATAACACGGCTCCAAAGGCCATTCGCATGGGCATTAATGGCTGTATTCTCATGAAAGCACACACGGCCATGTGCTAATACGGATCCACATCGATCCTTATCCTCACCTTTTTGAACTCCCTGAGCGAAGCGAAGTCGTCGAGTTGCTCCATCAGCCCTTTCTTTACATCGACAACGGAATCCTGCTTGCGGGTCTTAACGAGTAATTGCTTGATATACTGGTTTTTGATCCTTGATACAAGCGGGTACTCAGGTCCGAGCACCTGCCCGGGGAAGGCAGTCTTAAGCTGGGTGCCAAGCACCCGTGCCGCCTCATTCAGCAGCTTGTAGTCGCGGTAAAGGAGCCTGACCTGCACCAGACGATAATAGGGAGGATAATGAAAACGGTGGCGGTCGGCCATTTGCCTGGCATAAAGATTTTCGAAGTCATTGCCAACAACATCGACGATTACTTCGTGCCCGGGGTTAAATGTCTGTATGATCACTTTTCCGCGTTTGTTTTTTCTGCCTGCCCTGCCTGCCACCTGTGCCATCAACTGAAAGCTGCGTTCATGAGAACGGAAGTCGGGAAAGTTGATCATGTTGTCGGCGTTCAATATTCCAACCACGTTCACATGGTCAAAGTCGAGCCCCTTGGTAACCATCTGCGTGCCGATGAGCACATCGATCTCACGCTTTTCGAAGGCGTTGATGATCCTTTGGTGCCCGTGTTTACTGCGTGTAGTGTCGAGGTCCATCCGGCGGATCCTTGCTTCGGGAAAGATGATGGCGAGCTCTTCTTCAATCTTTTCAGTGCCGAAGCCCCTCATCAGCACCCTGCTGCTGCCACAGTGGCCGCAAACTGACGGCACCTGTGTCGAATACCCGCAATAATGGCAACGCAGGTGGTCGGCCTTTTTATGGTAGGTCAGCGAAATATCGCATCGCGTACACATGGGTATCCATGAGCATATCTCACATTCCAGCCTCGGTGCAAAACCTCTGCGGTTCTGGAAGAGGATCACCTGCTCCTTGTTCCTGAGGGCCTCATCGATATGGTCAAGCAATGTTTTCGTAAACAGCGAACTGCTATCTTTTCTGCGCTGTTCCTTCCTGAGGTCGGCCACGATGATCTCTGGCATCAGCAGGTCGCGGAAGCGCTGGTTCAGCTCCGTAAGGCCAAACTTCCCGCTTCTGGTGTTGTAAAAGCTTTCGAATGAAGGGGTGGCAGTGCCAAGCAGGGTCTTGGCGCCATGAAGGCCGGCGAGGTAAATGGCCGAGTCGCGTGCGTGATAACGCGGTGCCGGATCAAACTGCTTATAGCTCTGGTCGTGTTCCTCATCCACGATCACAAGGCCCAGCCTGCTGTATGGCAGAAAGATGGCCGAACGCGCTCCCAGGATGATATTATATTGCTGTTCAGGTACTTCAGCATTAACCTTGTTCCATATCTCCACGCGTTCGCCTTCGTTATAACGCGAATGATAAACCCCCTCCGCCTCGCCATAGTACTTTTGCAACCTTTTGATGATCTGGGTGGTGAGGGCGATCTCCGGCGGGAGGTAAAGCACCTGTTTGCCTTCCCTGAGCACCTCATCGATGAGGTGGATATAGATCTCGGTCTTCCCGCTTGAAGTAACGCCATGTAAAAGGCTGACGTTTTTTTCCCTGAAGTCGTCCTTAATTTTTTCGATGGCCTCCTGCTGCCGGCTGTTGAACGCGATGCTCGACGGGTCTTCTTCAGGCGATGCGGTCTCCAGGCGGCTTACCTGCATTTCCTCAAGGGTGAAGATGCCCTTTTTTACGAGTTCCTGCATCTGCGCGTGGCCGGCATCAGCCTTCTTAAGCAGCAGCGGCCTCGCCAGAGCCGGGAAATCACCTTTCTGGCCAGCCATGTTCAGGTAGGCGACCAGGATCTTTAACTGCCTGAAGGCACGCTTTTCGAGCTGGCCGAAGATGCGCTCGAGCGCTTCCTCATTGCGGTAATCACTGGCGAGCCTTACAAATGTTTCTGTCCGGGGCCTGTAATGGTCCTTCAGCTCTTCTTCAAGCACGATCACCTGCTTTTCGAGCAGGGTGTGCACCAAAGGCAATACCTTGACCTGGTCGGTGAGCTCCGACACTTCTTTTACCGACAGCGACTCCCTGTTGGTGAGGGCTTCGGCGATCAAAACTTCTTTCTCGCTTAGCGCCACGTCGCCTGCCGGGAAACCCGGGTGAAGACGTAACCTGGTTTCACTGGCAAGTTTGAAGGCTGATGGCAATGCCGCATTCATCACCTCTCCCGGGAAGCACATATAGTAATCCGACATCCAATCCCATAAACCGAATTGTAACTCGTTGACAACAGGGTGCTCGTCGAGAACGGAAAGCACATATTTCGGCATGTATGATGCAGGAACCTGCTCATGCACCCTTTTCACCAGGGCTGAATAGATCTTGCTGCGGCCAAACTGCACGGCCACACGCACGCCCGGGGCCACGTAGTCGTTAAGTTCTAAAGGCACACGATAGGTGAAAAGCCCCTTGCCGGCAAGGGGTAAAAGCACA
>CAZHYA010000180.1:2998-5667 GCA_964536525.1 uncultured Bacteroidales bacterium
ACGTTCAGGAAAGACCTTTTCTATCGCCTGGTCACCCACCACATTCACCTGCCTTTCTTTCCATGTCGGGGTGTTAACGTACGATGGCCTTCTCAGATCGCAAGAATGCGCGCAATATCCAAAAGCTCAAGGTTGATGTTCTGGTGATGCTTGATGGATTTCTCGAATGATGTGAGTTCGATCTCATTGTCGACCTGCCCTACCATCACACCGCTCACACCGTCCTTCAGGGTCATGATGGCTGCGTGGCCCAGCCTGCTGGCCAGCACCCTGTCCATTGCCGTGGGTGAGCCCCCCCGCTGAATGTGGCCCAGGATGGTCACCCTGGTCTCATAGCCAGGAAAGTGCTCGTTGATCTCTTTCTCCACCTCCATAGCCCCGCCTGAGTCATCCCCTTCGGCCACGATGATGATGCCTGAGGTCTTGTTCTTCTTCCAGTCTTTCTCGAGCAGGTAAAGCATCTCGTCAATATATGTCGGGCTCTCGGGAACGAGGATCATCTCCGCTCCCGTGGCGATGCCGCTGCGCAGGGCAATGAATCCCGCATCACGCCCCATCACCTCGATGATGAAGAGTCGGTCGTGCGAATAGGCTGTATCGCGAAGCTTGTCAACAGCCTCCATCACCGTGTTGATGGCCGTATCGTATCCAATGGTGTAATCGGTGCCGTAAAGGTCGTTGTCGATGGTGCCCGGAAGGCCCACGATGGGCACGCCATATTCTTTTCCGAAGATCCTGGCCCCCGTGAACGTGCCATCGCCGCCGATCACCACCAGGGCGTCGATGCCCATGGCACACATCTTCTCATAGGCCTTCTTACGGCCTTCCTTATCATAAAATTCCTTGCATCTTGCCGACTTCAGGATGGTGCCGCCACGCTGGATGATGTTGGAGACAGAACGGCTGTGCAGCGGTACTATCTCACCGCTGATCAGCCCCTGGTACCCGCGCAAAGACCCTACCATCTCATAACCTTCATATATGCCTGCACGGACCACCGCACGAATGGCGGCATTCATGCCCGGGGCATCTCCTCCGGAAGTGAGCACTGCTATCTTTTTTACGTCTTTCATGTTGTTGTTTTGGTCTACGGCTGCAAATTTACACTTAAATTGAGTAATGAGATATGAGATACAAGTAATGACCATAGTACGATCAAATTCTCAATACTCATTACTCATATCTCACTACTATCCCTGCCCTTCCTGCTCCCCTCATAAAGCTCAAATTTCAGGAACCTGCACTCGATAGGGCCGTTGAATATTTTGATCTTTTTCGATGGCTTCAGGCCGATATATTTCAGTGCGTTGAGGTCGCCGCTGATGATCCATGCCTCCGTATCGCGGTAGTTCTGTTTGAGCGTATTGCCGATCGACTTATAAAGGCTGATGATGTCGTCAGTTTTGATGCGTTCGCCATATGGGGGGTTCATGATAAGGTGCAGGTTCCCGGGTGGGCGTTTCAGTTCTTCGAAGGCTGCAGGGTAAAGGCTGATGGCCTTTCCGAGGCCTGCGCTGCCTACATTCCTGCGGCAGCCACGCATGGCCATGGGCGAGATGTCGCCTCCGATGATCTTCGTTTCCCGCGATTGCAGGGGAGGCTTATGCCGGTCTTTCACGGAATCCCATAGCGCGGGGTCGAAATCCTTCCATCTCTCAAAACCCCAGTTTTTACGGTAATATCCTGCCGGGATGTCACCGGCCATCATGGCCGCCTCAATGATGAGGGTCCCTGAGCCACACATGGGGTCGATCAGCGTCGTTTGCCTGTCCCAGCCGCTCAGCATGACCAGCCCGGCTGCCAGCACCTCGCTGAGCGGGGCATTGCCGGATGCCGACTTATATCCCCGCAGGTGTAGCGACGAGCCGGAACTGTCGAGCGATACCGTACACTGGTCCCTGCTGATGTGGACGTTGAACCGTATATCGGGGTTGTCCGTGTCGACCGAAGGCCTCCTTTTGTATTTATTCCTGAAAAAGTCGGCAATGGCATCTTTGGTCTTCAATGCCGCATACATCGAATGGGTGATGCCGGAATTGAACACCACACCGTCGATGGCGAAGGTCTGGCTGAGATCCATCAGCCCGTCCCAGGGAAGCCCCAGGCATTTCTCATACAACTCCTTGTCGCTGGCCGCCTTGAATTCCCAGAGTGGCTTCAGGAAACGCAGGGCGGAACGGCAGGTGTAGTTGCATGTGTACAATGTTTCCAGGGTACCCTTGAATTTAACGCCCCTGTGAAGGACCTCCACCTCCTGCCCGCCGGCCGCCACGATCTCATCGGCCAATACATTTTCAAGGCCGAAGACGGTCTTGGCAATGATGGTGAAGGTTCCGTTTGATGAAATATCCCCGGGTTTTTGCATGGGTCAAAGATAGGATAAGATCGGCATGAGCCTACAGCCTGCCGATCGTTCTTTTACTTTTAATGAGAAGTTTTTGCCTCCAGACCGCCTTCCTGCGATTCTCCGAGTCGGCACCTATGAGATAGGCATAAGGCTTGAGTGCCTTTGAATGGTCGCAGAAGATCTTGAACATGGCGGCTACCGGAACAACCACGAACATCCCGATAACCCCCCAGACAAGCCCGCCGATAAGGATGAGCAGAATGGTAAAAAGCCGGCTGAGGTTCACATAGCTTCCGGGGATGTTCGTTGTGAGGATGTTGTT
>CAZHYA010000181.1:0-3138 GCA_964536525.1 uncultured Bacteroidales bacterium
CGGTTCTAACAATTACGCGTTTTTCGCTGCTTAGAAATATCCCGGACAGCAATGGGCCCAAATCCCAAAAGAATTAAGAATTAAGCATTCAACATTCAAAATTACATCTGTACTCTGCTCAGACGTAATCGCACCGGTGTGCCGGATCCACCAGCTCACGGTATTTGCGCACGATATTCTTGTAATCCTCCCAGGTTTCCCTCTTCAATGCCGGGTTCCGGAGCAACGCCGAAGGATGGTAGACCGGGATGAACATCCGTCCCTCATGTTCGATCCACTGTCCCCTGACCCTGGTGATGCGGAGATGGTCGCCAACCATGAATTTCAATGCCACGGCACCCATCAGCACGATGATCTCCGGCCGTATGATCTCCAGCTGCCGTTCCAGAAAAGGCCTGCAGGCGGCCGCCTCTTCCGGCAAGGGGTTGCGGTTGCCCGGTGGCCTGCACTTGACAATATTGCCGATGTACACATGCTGCTCGCGGCTGAAGTTGCAGGCTGCCAGGATCTTATCCAGCAACTGGCCCGATTTTCCCACGAAAGGCCTCCCCTGCTCATTTTCGTCGTAACCCGGCCCCTCCCCGATCATGAAGATCCCTGCCTGCAGGCTGCCCTCGCCGAAAACAAGCTTATTCCTGCCCTTATATAGCTGACATTTAGCGCATTGCAATGCTTCCTGCCTCAGCTTTTCTAACTCATCCATTAAGACAACATATTTATTTTACGAATATACAAAATGCGTGGATAAGGATTTGCTTCCGTTTATTTAAAGTATGAATATCATTTTTCTTTTCATCCATTAATGTTTATCTTTACATCAGAATCGCTGATTACAATGTTTAACTAAATCTTTCGCCATGAAAAAAATTCTACTTTTTTCCCTTATCCTTTCACTTCCCTGCTTTATCTGGGCACAGGGCACCGTTTCCGATGGTCGTGTCCCCTTTGAAGAGGTCTACCTCCATCCCGACCAGGTGCTGGGAGGCAGCGGGAATGTGATCGGTCAGAAACTCTTCGACAATGTGGTGATCGGAACCACCTGGTATGATGCACAGACCGTGAACTACGGCAACATCATGCCCCGCATGTGGGTGTATGATGATGGTACCGTGGGTGCCACCTGGATGTCGGCCGGCGAAGGCCTCGTTCCCGAACGCGGTGCCGGTTACAACTACTATAACGGCACCGAATGGGGCACGCCGGTCCCGCATGTCGGCCCCGCCGACCGTACGGGATGGCCCAACTACGCCCCCTATGGCCCGAACGGTGAGATCATCGCTGTTTACCGTTACATCGCCAATGCAGGCCCCATCTGGTTCTTCAAACGCGATGTGAAGGGCGAAGGCGACTGGGATTTCTTCCAGGTGAACGGCCCCGACGGCACTTCGCTGGTATGGCACAGCATGATGACCAGTGGTGAGAACCATGAATACATCCACCTGCTGGCCGAAAGCTACGACACACCTGTGCAGGGGCAGGACAACGCCCTGCTGTATTACCGCTCGGCCGACGGCGGCGCCACCTGGGACCCGAACGGGGTGATCATTGATGGCCTGGGCATCGATTATATGCCCACGATCAACTCACTGTCCTATACCTGGGCTAACCCTGTGGGCAACACCATCGCCTTTACCTATGGTTTTGATGCCTTTGGCGGATGGGTGTTTAAGTCCGACGATAACGGCGACACCTGGGCAAGGATCACCGTATTTGAATCGGTCTATGATCCCCTCGATCCCCCAACCGATGCCGAATACTTCGGCTGCGGATTGGGATCCTCAGCTGTTGCACTCGATTCGGAAGGCAAAGCCCATGTGGTGTTCAACAGGATGATACGCAGTTATGAAGGAGGAACAGGTTACTATTTACCCCTGAATACCGACGGGCTGATCTACTGGAACGAAGACATGGCACCCCTCGATACCACCATCATCAGTTCCACCGGGCTTGAAAACCTCATGGATGGCGGATACCTCTGTGGCTATGTATTCGGTTACGACCCCTCTATTGGCATTGAGATACCATCCGGACAGCCGGGCTATGCCAGCTCCATCTGCGGTTTCCCGGTCATCTCCATCGATGCCAGCGACAACATCTTCATCGCTTCCAGCAACATCGCCCCCGATTACAGCAACGGCACGTACCTGTATCGCCATATCGTTGCCAACAGCTCCTTCGACGGCGGGATGACATGGAACGGCATGGTCGACCTGAACGACGACTTCCAGTTCATCTTCTCCGAATGCGCCTACCCGGCCATGGCACCGGTGGTCGACAACACCATCTATTTCCTCTTCCAGGAGGACGATGCACCGGGCACTTTCGAATGGCCCAATGAACAACCGGAAGCCAATGAAAACGAGATGTACATGATGACCGTGCCCAAGAGCTTCTTTGTAGGCATAGAGGAAAATGAAGCGGCACTGAATTTCGAACTTTCGCAGCCCTATCCCAACCCTGCCACCACCCAGGCAGTGCTGAATGTAGTGTTACAGGAAAATTCCCATATCATGGTTAATCTGCTGAATGCCACCGGGCAATCGGTCTATTTCATCGATATGGGCGACCTGCGCAAAGGCAGCCAGCAGCTGAGGCTTAATGTAGAAAACTTACCGGCTGGCATCTACCATTGCATTGTGAATGTTGACGGACAAGCTGCAAGCAGAAAGATCATGGTAAGATAATCCCGATATTACCTTTAAAAAAAGAGGCTGTTCCTTTATCGAACAGCCTCTTTTTTTAAGTGATCCTGTGTAACGGTTCATTCTTAACCTTCCAGGAGCAGGAAATGGATATAGAAGGTGTTCCTGCATTCCAGCTTGCATTTTTCAAGGTCTTTTTCGCATTTTGCCATCGCCTGCTCACATTTCTTTTCGGATACAGGCGTTTCGGCAGTGCCCTTGCATTTTTCAGTGGCCTCTTTGCAAGCAGCCATTTCGGGACAGCCGCTATCCTTAACTGCTTCAGCAGTTTTGGGTTCTCCGGGGCATGGAGTGGATTTGTGTGCCCCTGCATAGATCTTCTCGAGGGGTTCCTTGTGATTGTCGGCAATGGCCATCAAAACAGCAATATCGTCGCGGTGCTGTTCCCTGAATTTTTCCATCCCTTCGGGACAAAGTTTTTCATGGTCCACATCTC
>CAZHYA010000181.1:3174-5644 GCA_964536525.1 uncultured Bacteroidales bacterium
ATTTTTCACGGATGGTATTGATGGAGGAAATTTCCTCATCCGAGAGTTCCGCATTGAAATCGGTCCTGACAGACTGAAGCTTTTCCATATCCATTTTGCAGTCTGGCATTTTCGCAGCACCTTTGCTCCCACAATCGCTTTTCACATATTCTTTGCAACCCTTGATTTCCCCTTCTTTATCAGGGCAATCGCCCCATATTGCATAAACGATTGCTAATGTAGCTATTACCGTGATTACGGAAGTGATGATCGAAGTGAATACTGTTTTCATTTTTTTATCGTATTTGGTTCAGGCACCAAAAGTAGGCTTTTGCATATATCAAGCGCACCGGATTGCGATGATACACATACGGTTTTTTACGGATGTGCATTCATGATCATTCGTAGCGGTCATATTTATATCTTTGCGACAGCATGAAAAAGCAAACATACCTGTTCATCTTCCTAATCCTGATCGTCATGACCTTATTCAGCGGGTGCCATGTCGGCCGGTATTTCTTCCTCAATGCCGCCGACACCAAAGATCACGAACGTTTCTCTTATTATACCATCGACAATGCCCCGCCTGCCTTCAATTTCATTGAGAGCAAGAATGAACACTGTCCGGAGGTACCGGAGGATTTTACCACCAAAGGGAATTACGATAGCTTCGAAAAATTGCTGGAGGATCAACACACCCTGGCATTTCTTGTGATCCGCAACGACAGCATCCTTTACGAGCGATACCTTAACGGTGCAGGCCGGTCAAGCCTGATGACCGGTTTCAGTGTTGCCAAAACTTTCGTGTCGGCCCTGACGGGCATTGCCGTGGACGAAGGATTCATCAGTTCCGTCGACCAGCCGGTGACGGATTTCCTCGACGGCTTCAGGCACCCGGGCTTCGAACGGGTTACCGTCCGCAACCTGCTCAACATGCGCAGCGGAATAAAATTCAGCGAGACCTATTACAACCCCTTCGGGCACGCGGCAAAGTTCTATTACGGCCGTAACCTCAGGAAATACGCCTATAACCTCAGGGTGACCAAAACCCCGGGCACGGAATATTATTATAACAGCGCCAACACCCTCATCCTGGCCATGATCATCGAGGAAACCACCGGCATGAAGTTCACCGAATATTTCTCGGAAAAGATATGGAAGCCTCTGGGTATGGATGCTGCGGCTACATGGAATTACGACAGCGAAAAACACGGGATGGTGAAGGCCTTCTGCTGCCTGAATGCCACGGCCCGCGACTTTGCAAAATTCGGACGGCTATATCTCAACCATGGTGAAATGAATGGAAAACAAGTAGTTCCGCGCGACTGGGTGGATTATTCGATGGGCATCCACAATGATTCCAGGGACCTGGAAAATTATCCCTACACCTACTACTGGCGGGTGCTGGAAAATGGCAACGTGTTTGCCAAAGGCATCCTGGGGCAGTATATATACCTTGACCCGTCGCGCAACCTGATCATCATCCGTTTCGGGGAAAAGCGGGGCAATATACACTGGTCAAAGCTGATAGAGAAGATTGCCGCACAGTACTGATCAATCGTCGAAAAAGCTCTCAAAATCAGGATAATAGAGTTTCTCTTTTGCAAGTTTCTCGGGAAAGATAAGGTATCCGACCACACCTTCAGCGCATAGCTGTTTGTCAGGGTCAAACAGTTTCACATTGATCAGCACCTTGCGCCTGTTAATTTCTTTCAAGGCTGCCCTAAGGGTGATCTTGCCGCCATTGGTGAATACCGGCGAAAGAAAACTGACCTCAAGCCTAAATGTAACGCCGGCGGTCCTGAGTTTGGTGAAGATATACCAGCTGGCGATCTCATCCATCAGGGTACTGATGATGCCCCCATGCAAGATGTTGCCGTAACCCTGGAATTCAGGCCTCGGTTGCCATTCGCTGACAATTTCCTCACCTTCTTCGCAGAAAGTCATTTGGAGGCCGATATCGTTATCGGGCGAACAACCAAAACAATTGTATCCTTCAATGACTGTGAAAGGATTATTGACCGGTCTCTTCCGAATAGACTTTTTCACCTTTAATTTCTCCGTCCTTATACCTGATCTCCTTTGTAAGCACGCCTTCGGGGTTGTATTCGCGCCATTTCCCGTCTTTCTGCCCGTTCATGTATTGCCCCTCGGTCTTCACCTTGCCGTTCTCATGGAATTCGACGAATTCACCCTGAGATACGTTGTTTTCGTAATATTCGATCGACTGCAGGCTGTCGCTGGGGTAATAGGTTTTCTGTACCCCGTGGAACTCCCCTTTCCGGTACTGGAATTCGGCCACTTTGTTGCCCTCCATGTCGTACCATATAGTAAGTCCGTCGCGCAGGCCATTCTTGTAATTCGAAGACTCCTGCAGCTTGGTGTTTTCGTAATAGAGATCTGATTTTCCGTGCTTTATTCCATTTTTGTAGTTGATCTTGCTCTGGGGGTTGCCTCCGTATTTATATTCAATGGCCAGGCCGTCGAGCTG